>CAIRYE010000354.1 GCA_903882765.1 uncultured Anaerolineae bacterium | reverse complement strand
TATTGGTTACATTGAACATTAAATTTCCTGAAAGCAAAGATAGAGGGCTATTATACCCTATGCTTTGTTTCAGTTTTTGGCGGCGCGGTTTAGGTCCGCGGTGAGGGCTTGGGCGGCTTGCGGGTTGTTGTGGTATTGCGCCGGGGTGTTTTGGTACTGTTCAATGAGCCAATGGCCATTTTGTTTGACCAGGGTAACCGATTGTACAGCGTTGAGGGCGGGGTCGACCTGATCCTTTCCTGTGGCGACCATGCCCACGTGCACAAGTAGTTGGGCGATCTGGGCGTGGAGGAAGGTGACCTTGGCGGGTAGGGTAACGTAGCGCGGGGTGGCATGATCGGCGAAGATGCCGCTGAGCTGCCGCTCGATGTTTTGACGGCCTTGAATTAGGCTGCCATCGAAGCCGATGAGGGTGCAGTTATTGGCGCAACAGGCGGCCATCGCGGCGGCATCGCGGTTGTTCCATTGTTGGATGAAGGTTAGGTAGAGGGCAAGCACTTCGTTTTCTTTGGCGGTTTTAGCGTCCATCATAAAATCACTCCTATCAATTCTTGATTCGGAGTGATTTTATCAGAATAATGAAAAATTACCAATAGTTTAAATGGAATCTATTTAGAGGCATGCAGCGCTTTGGTGATCTCCACCATAAATTCGTCATCGATCTTGCGCAGGCCGAAGCTGAAGTTGAGTTGGCTTTTTAGGAAGGCGCTGAACCAGGGAAGATCCGAGAGCAGGATGGGCGGGTGGTAGGTTTGGACGTTGGTACCGGCGATGATCTTTTTGCTTCCGGCAATGGAGGGGGGCTTTGGCTGCCGAAAGGTGTAGCTGAGGTAGTATTTGCGGGGTTTGCTGCTGCCGCTGATGAGCAAAACGGTGTTGCCGATGAAACTTTGGTGATCTTTTTTGGCGGAGGGGGGGGCGATTCTTTTTTTTCCTTGGGCATTCGGGGGTAAAAATCCGAATGCCCAAGTGAGTTAAATATGTGGAAAAGCTTAAGGTTTTGTCAATATCTGATGAGATGTCTGCAATTCCTCACCTTTTACCGCTGAGACTTGCACCGAGTAGACTGGTACGCCATCGCTGGAGGTGCCGTGGCTGGTGCTGCGGCGGGCGGTGACGTTACTGAAGCCGGCTTGGCGGACCAGATCGAGGTATTCTTGTTCGGGTAGGGCGCCGCTGATGCACTCGCTCCAGCCGAGGGTGTTGGTGCGGCTGGCGGGGAGTAGGTTGCCGCCAAAGACGACGTCGTTCACTTCGAGGCGGCCGTTTGCGCTCAGCACGCGGAAGGCTTCGCTGAACACTTTGGCTTTGTCTTCGGTGAGGTTGATGACGCAGTTGGAAATGATGACATCGACGCTGGCATCGCTGACAGGCAGTTTATCGGCAACGCCGTGGCGGAAGGTGATGTTGGTGAAGCCGGCATTTTTTGCGGATTCACGGGCGCGCTGCAGCATGGCGGGGGTCATATCTACGCCGATGACGCGGCCGGTGGGGCCTACGCGCTTGGCGGCGATGAAGGAATCGAGGCCGCCGCCGCTGCCGATATCGAGTACGGTTTCGCCGGGGCGCAGGGTGGCCATGGCAAGCGGGTTGCCGCAGCCGAGGCTGAACTCGGCGGCTTCGCTAGGCACGCCTGCGGTGTCTTGGTCGGCATAGCCGCCGTTCCAGGTGATGTTGGCGATGTCTTCGAGCGATACGATGCCGGGGCTGCAGCAGGAACTTCCTTCGGCGCAGCAGGCGGAATCGCCGAGGGCACGAGCGGCGTAGTTTTGTTGAACCGCGTCTTGGGCGGTGATCTTTTTGGTGCCGGTGGCGATAAAGATGCCGATGGAGGCGGTTGGGGCGTGACAATCTTGGCCGGTGCAATCGACCAATACGTTGACCAAGCCGGCTTGCTCGAACCAGTCACGCAGGTCGGCGCGGTTGAAGCCGAGCCAGGTATCGGCCATCTCGGCTCGCAGCTCTTCGTGAGTGTGGGCATCGAGGTCGGTGATGGTGAGGCGGCCGCCGGGGCGAAGCAGGCGGGCCATCTCTTTAATGGAAGCGAGTGGGTTGGGACAGTGGTGCAGCATCATGTTGGCGAAGATGACATCGAGGCTGGCGGGTTCAAGGGGGAGGGAATTCGCGGTGCCGAGGTGGTAGGTGATGTTGGGGTAGGCGGCCAGGTTTTGGCGGGCAACCTGCAACATTTGGGGCGAGGCATCTACCACTTTGAGGGAGCTAACCAGAGGAGCTACGCCTTGGCTGATAAAGCCAGCGCCAGCACCGATATCGGCGGCATCCATGCCCGGATGTAGATAGGATTTATCGATGGCGACTTGGCGCACGGCATCGCTGAAGAAACTTTGCTGCATCGCCTGCCAATTGGGGGCGATCTGGTCGAAGTAGTCTTTTGCGGGGTTGGAAAGGGTCATTCGGTCTCCGTTCTTATGTCTAGTTGGATCAAATTTGGCTCTTGGGTGATGAGTAGGCCATCTAGGGTGAGGGTAAGGTGCTGTCGAAGCCAGCTGAAGCCTTGCGCACTGAGGCAGTAGCAGGTGGCGGGGCCTTCGATTTCGCCGAGGATAAGACCGGCTTGGCGCAGCACTTTGAGGTGCTGGCTAACGGTGCTCTGGGCGAGAGGGATCTGCTGTACGATATCGTTGGTGATGCAGCTGTGGGTGGAGGCGAGGTAGGTGAGGATCTGCAGCCTGACCGGGTTGCCGAGGGCTTTTAACATTTTGGCGAGTTTGGTTGTTTCATCTTCCATAGGTTTATTATATCGTAAAAGTACGATATAAGGAAGTATCGGGTTCGCGCAAAGCCGCGGAGGCGCGGAGAGGAAAGGCTAAAGTCTGTTTCACGCGGAGAAGGGGAAGGGTGGAAACTTTGGGAAGATCAAAAGCGGTACACGCGGAGGATGATGTGCGGCTCTCACGAAGGCAGGTCTAAGTGCGGGTTCACACAAAGCAACTGTGTTGCTTGTCAAGGGATATTATATAAAAATCATCTCATAGACAGGCAACTCGATTGCTGTGGTTGGCATTGGGTTAATCCATTTTTGATTACTCTTTACCATCGCATTCATAATTGTTAGCATTTTCCTGATGCATGCCACCAAAGCAACTTTCTTCGGTTTTCCTCTGCCGACCAACCTTTCATAAAACTCTTTGATTACCGGGTTATACCTTGTAGAAGACAAGATCGCCATATACATCACTGTTCGAATTCTCGGTCTGCCACCTCGAATTCTTCGCTTGCCATGTTTGTATCCACTATCGTTATTGTATGGCGCCACTCCAACCAGGGCAGCAATCACCATTCGATTGCATTTACCCAATTGAGGTAATTCTGAGATAATCACAGAAGACGTTACTGCGCCAATTCCGGGAAT
>CAIRYE010000353.1 GCA_903882765.1 uncultured Anaerolineae bacterium | reverse complement strand
CCCTTTACCTGCTAAACCTGGAAGATATGACGATCAAACCGATCGTTTCCAATCGTGTCTTGGTCGATCCAGCTTGGATACAGGGGATACGCAACTTTGAATGGGGTAAAGGGTCTGATAAGCTCTATTACCTCAGCAGCAATAAAGGTATACGGACAATAAATGTGGTGGTCTTAGCTACTGGCGAAAGTACCCTTGTAGAAACAGGCCCGTACAAATGGATAGAACAATTGTCCGTTTCCCCAGTGGACGATAGCCTTCTCTTTATTGGCTCTAGTCCCCAAGTGCCCAATCGGGTGGTTCATCTCAATAAAAACCACTCAACCATACTCAAACGCTCCTCGCCCGAGAATGTGGACCTTGCCTATTTACCGGACCCGCAAGCCATCGAATGGCAAGCGCCGGATGGTTCCATCGTTCATGGGTTGTTTTTTCCACCAAGCTCACCGGCCAATATTGGCACAGGCTTACCTCCCGCCATCGTAAGCATTCATGGCGGCCCAACATCCGCTAGGGTTTGGGAATACAGTGAGCAAGCCCGTTTTTTCACATCACGCGGATATGGATACCTTGAAGTAAATCACCGTGGCTCCACTGGATATGGCCGTGCCTATATGCTCAAACTGCGTAAGCAATGGGGCAAGGTGGATGTGGAAGACGCCGCGGGCGGTGCCAAAGCGCTCGGCGCTTTAGGCTTGGCTGACCCTGCCCGATTGGTTGTTATGGGTGGCTCGGCTGGCGGTTACACAGTTCTCAATTCCATGATCCATTTTCCGGGTGTCTTCAAAGCCGGCATCAATTTTTACGGTGTTGCTAATTTGTTCGATTTCATTATAGGTACCCACAAGTTTGAAGAACGCTATAACGACTCGTTGGTGGGTGTTTTACCGGAAGCCGCCGAAAAATTCAAAGCTTGGTCTCCGGTCTTTCAAGCTGACAAGATCAAAGATCCCATCGCTGTTTTCCAGGGCGAGGAGGATAAGGTTGTTCCCATGGAACATTCTGAGCAGATCGTTGCCATCCTAAAAGCCAATAAAGTTCCACACATCTATAAACTTTACCCCGGCGAAGGTCACGGCTTCAGAAAAGCGGAGAACATTCAGGATTTCTATAATTCGATCGATACCTTTCTAAAGCTGCACGTTCTTTTCTAGCGGATTCGGTACGGCGAATGGAACCACAAATTTATGATGTGATCATCATCGGCGCGGGACCATCCGGGTTATCCACCGCGTTACACCTGCACAAATACCGCCCATCGATCACCAGTAGCCTCCTTGTAATCGATAAAGCCGCCTTCCCAAGAGACAAACTTTGTGGAGGCGGTCTAACCTCTGATGCCGAGGTTTTACTCAACGATCTTGGCCTTGATATTAATGAGCTTCCCAACACAACTTCAGAGAACATCCTTTTTAGATCTGGCGATTTTGAATTCGCGTTTTCTAACTCGAATCAACATACCTTGCGGATCATTCGCCGATTAGAATTTGACCTTTGGCTTAATAAAAAAGCCCGCCAGCGTGGAATCACTATTTTGGAAGAAGTTGTTGTCATCGACATAGATCCTACTGAAAATTTCGTAAAGGTCTTTACCCCAACGACGACCTTCAAGGCAAAGATCGTGGTTCTCGCCGAAGGATCAAATGGTACCCTTACAAAAAAAGTGTTTCCGCACCGAAAGGTGAAAAAAGCCCGTCTGATCGAAGCAATCTCTTCATCGAAAAATGATAGGGTTCGATCCGATTCTGTCTTTGACTTCTCACCAATTCAAAATGGACTCGACGGATATTTTTGGGATTTTCCGTCTCCCGCCAACGATGGCCAAAACAATTGTGTCGGAGTCTTCGACGCGAACACCCATCACAAAACCCCAAGGTCTCTCTCCAATTACCTTTTTTCAAATTATCCAGATTTCTCAAAGCAGATAAAACGGGAAGAAATTAATGGCCACCCAATACTACTATTCGACCCCCAGCACAGAAACCAAGCGGGCCAGATCCTCGCCGTAGGTGATTGCGCCGGAGCGGACCCATTGTTCGGCGAGGGTATAAGCTTTGCGCTTGGCTCTGGTCACTATGCCGCTCTCGAAATTGTGGAGTCTTTGAAGAAGGGGGATTATCAGCTCAACAATTATCAACAGCGTATCATTGAAAGCCCAATGGGCCGATCGTTGTTCATCCGCTGGGCGATATCCAACATTCTCTTCCCTCTACGGTGGAAAATTTGCCAGTTTTTTATATGGAAAACCCTGAATGGTATTGTTAGGTATCTGGCAACAAATCACATACTAGGATGGGCAAAAAAGGTAAAATCGCCAATAGAAGGGTTATGAATTGACCGAGTTGATAAAACGGGGGGTATTGAGGTTTTTTTCCAATAAAAAGGAGAGGTAATCCTGGATCAAGACATCCATCTGCTTCCGGATCTCCAGAGTTACATTCGCCTTTATTGAATCAGCGTAATTACTTCGTTGAAAGTGGCGAAAGAACCTTAACGGTTCAACAGCGATCGGCCACAACCCCATCTTTTTATTAGCGCAATCGGGGCAGATCACACCGCCTTCCATCGGGGAGAAGAACTGATCCACCGGCTGAACAGGCTTATTGCAATTAACACACTGAAAAAACTGTGGGCGAAACCCCAGTGAATCGAGTAATTTCATTTCGAAAGTAGCTACCACCAACCACTTATCGGCATCTTGTTCTAACCTTTTAATGGAATCCCGAAGGAGGTTGAATAGCGGAATATCTTCCCCTTCTTCTTCCTTCGTAAACCGATCCATTAATTCCAAGATGAACAGCCCCAGCGAGAGGGTTGTTAGATCATCCCGCAAGGTGAAATATGGATCGATCGTTTCTACTTGGCTGATAATTGGCATATCACTGGAGCGATCCAATTGAATAACAACATGGGTAAACGGTTCAAGGTGCCCTGCTTTGCGGGAGTGGATCTTTTTTGCCCCTTTTGCTATCACTCGCAACTTCCCTGTTTCGCGGGTGTATACAGTAATAATGCGGTCCGCTTCGCCCCAATCGCGATGCTTGATCACCATTCCTTCAACTTTGTAGGTCCTCATTCGATCCAT
>CAIRYE010000352.1 GCA_903882765.1 uncultured Anaerolineae bacterium | reverse complement strand
TTCTTCACTCATCTTATCGATGATATCCAAGCCGCCCAACCCTTCAAGGTATTGGTCGGTTAAAAACTCAGAGTAATAAGCATGGGCTAGGGCGTTGTTAGGATCCAACTCTAAGGCTCGCTTTAGTGATGTCTCCGCAGCTAGGTAATCCTTTTGTGCTGAAAGAGCCCAACCGCGTACTGCGTGGGCGGTGGAATTATCTGGATTGAGCAACAACGCATTCTCAGCATCAGCTTGGGCTTCAGGGTATTTTCCAGCCCAAACCTGCGTCCGAGCTAACGCGGTATATATGGAAGGATCACTCGGATTCATGGCGTTAGCTTCCTTATATAATTCGATCGCCTGCAGCAGTTTTCCTTCGTTAAAAGCCTGCTCCGCTTCAGCAATGTACGTTTCAGGTGGTTTGGTGGGGGTGGGGGTGGGTAAAAAACTTTGCTGAACGGACGGGCTGATATATAGGCTGAAGTAAACCCCAAAACCAATCAAGGACAATAAAAAGAAAATTTTGAAGTAGTTGAATGGCCTGCGCCGCTTGTTCATACTCCACTTACTACCTTTTAGATACATAGACCTTCATCTTACCATTCTATTAAAATACCCGTCAAGAACTCGGATAGCTGTTTTTTTGTCGCTTAGGATAAAATCAAATTATGAAATTTGAGATATTTACAATCCTACCAGAAATTTTTTCACCCTATCTCAGTGCCAGTATTCTAGACAAAGCGGCCAAAAAGGGATTGGTTGAATTCAACTTACATAATATTCGGGACTACACCAACGATAGCCACCACACTACTGATGATACACCCTACGGCGGTGGCGGCGGCATGGTGATGAAACCTGAGCCGATCTTCGATGCCGTTGAAAGCGTTACCGGCACCCCGCCCCAATGCCCTGTTTTACTAATGACCCCACAAGGCAAAGTGTTCGACCAAGAATTGGCACATACATTAGCCGAAGAACCTCAGGTAGCCATTATCTGCGGGCGCTACGAAGGATATGATGAGCGCATTAGGGAACATCTGGTAACCCACGAGGTATCGATCGGTGATTTTGTGCTAACAGGTGGCGAATTGCCCGCACTACTTGTCATGGATGCCATCACTCGCCTTCTTCCCGGCGTATTGGGTGATCCCACCGGCGCAATCGATGACTCGCATTCGTCGGGGCTGCTAGAGTACCCGCACTATACACGCCCAGTGGAATATCGGGGATGGAGAGTTCCTGATGTACTGTTATCGGGCGATCATCAGAAGATCGAAGATTGGCGAAGTATGCAGGCCATCGAGCGAACCAATAAAAAACGCCCAGATATGATTTTAAAATTCAACCCCGAGGAATTATCTAAAAAACCGAGGGCTTTTCTGATTGATTTACTCAAGAAAAGCCCTAATAAAAGTTAATATTCTTGAAGATTTAAAAAAGACGGGGTATACTTTCTATAGTATTAACGCGAATAGATCGCGAAAATTATCCATTCATTGAGGAGAAGATATGAAAAAGCAATATACCTTGTTTGCCATTTTGCTCGTCGTCAGCATGCTGCTCGCAGCTTGCGGCGCCCCCGCAGAAAAAGCCGCTGATTGCAAAAGCGAAGAAGTATTCTGCGTAGGTTTAGTCACCGACGTTGGAAAGATCGACGACAAATCCTTCAACCAGTCCGCTTGGGAAGGCGTTAAGTTAGCCGAAAAAGACCTCGCAGCTACCGTTCAGTACATTGAAACTACCGATGCCAAAGACTATGACAAGAACATTGCCACCTTTGGTGACGCTGGCTACGATGTAGTTGTAACCGTCGGTTTCGCTCTCGGTGAAGCCACCTCCAAGGCCGCTGCTGCCTACCCCGAAACCTCCTTCATTGGTGTCGATCAGTTCCTCGAAGCTGCCGCCCCCAACCAAGCTGGCCTCAACTTCCCTGAAGATCAGGCTGGTTTCCTCGTCGGCGCACTCGCTGCCCAGATGTCCGCTTCCAAGAAAATTGGTGGCGTTTTCGCTACCGATGCCGTTCCTCCCGTCTGGAGATTCGGTGAAGGCTACCGCGCTGGTATCGCTTATATCGATCCCGCCCTCGAAGTTAACATTGTGTACCACAACGATGTTGGTTTCGATAAGACCTTCGTTGACCCCGAATGGGGCGCCACCACTGCCAACTCCATGGTTGACAAGGGCGTCGATGTGATCTTCGCTGGTGGTGGTAAGACCGGTAACGGTGCTGTTATTGCTGCTGCCCAGAAGGGCATCTATGCTATCGGCGTCGATACTGACCAATACTACACCATCCCCGAAGCTCAGAAGATGTTGCTCTCCAGCGCCATGAAACTCATCACCCCAGGCGTCTTCGATCTTGTGAAGGCTGCCAAAGAAGGCACCATGACTTCTGGTAACAATTTTGGTTCCGCTGGTTACGCTCCTTTCCACGATCTTGACAGCAAGGTTCCTGCCGAAGTCAAGGCCAAAATGGAAGAGATCGCCAAGGGTCTATTAGATGGTTCCATCAAGACCAATGTCGCTCCAGTAAAACCCTAAGCTTTTTTTTAGGTAGATTCGAAAAGGGAAAGAGGAAACTCTTTCCCTTTTCTGTTTTATAATGAAAGAATTCAAGGACATCCTCTAACCGTTTTGGAAGGACTATCTCAATGTCGAATTCAGAGAATAATGAAAGATGGAAATCCGCATTAAAAGCGGTAAAAGACGCGATATTAGTGCCAACACTGGCAATTATTACCGCGGTCATCGTTGGCGGCCTCGTCATCGCAGTAGTAGGTGGTGATCCTTTTGCGGCATACGCGGGTCTTTTCCAAGGCGCGTTTGGCTCGGTAAAGGCCATCAGTGAAACTGGTGTCTGGGCAACCCCCTATATCTTTGCTGGCCTTGCTGTTGCTTTGGCTTTCAAAGGTGGTTTGTTCAACATCGGCGGCGAAGGCCAGTTAGCTTTAGGCGCAACCACATCAGCCTTAGTTGGTTACGGCTTGCCCCTATGGCTCGGCTACGAACCTCCTATGTACATTCATCTAACCCTTGCCCTTGGGGCAGGCGCGTTAGTGGGTTTCATTTGGGGGGCTATACCTGGCGCATTAAAAGCCTATACCGGCGCTCACGAAGTGATCAATACCATCATGATGAACTACATTGCTTTGAATGTCGTCAGCTTCTTAATGAACGGCCCAATGAAAGACCATAACCCATTGAACGTGATCGCGCGTACACCTCTGATCGCTGAAGGAGCGAGGATCGCTCCCATCTTTTCAGGGTTGCGCATCCATTGGGGGTTTGGTTTAGCGTTGTTGGCAGCGTTCATCGTTTGGTGGCTGTTATGGAAGACCACTCTTGGATTTGAAATTCGCACCGTTGGCGCAAACCCTGATGCCGCCAAATACGCTGGTATCAACGTCAAAAAGATCATGACACTCACAATGGGTCTTTCAGGTATGTTGGCAGGTTTGGCTGGCTCCATTGAGGTTACCGGCTTAAATTATCGACACGAATTAGGTTTTTCATCAGGTTATGGTTTTGATGCCATCGCCATCGCCTTGTTAGGAAAAAATCATCCGGTTGGTGTTGTGCTTGCGGCTATTTTATTCGCCGCCATGCGCAATGGAGCCACTCGTATGCAGTTCCTAACTCAAATTCCTGTGGATATTATCTCTGTTATTCAAGCGCTCATCTTATTGTTCGTCGCAGCTGATTCGATCGTGCGCTACATTTACCGTATTAAACAAAGTGGTGAAAAGGTAGTTCTCACCCGTGGATGGGGAGGTTAAACCTTATGGACTGGAAAAGATTTAGCTTTATTGCTTTCATTATCGCAATTCTATTCGGCACGGTAGTTTTGGTAGGCTATACATCAGAGCCGTGGATCCTCATTGTCGGCAGTATGATGGCAACAACGATCGCGGTCGCTACCCCGCTAACCCTCGGTGCCTTATCCGGTGTGTTCTGCGAACGTTCCGGCGTTGTCAACATTGGTATTGAAGGCATGATGCTGGCATCCGCCTTCTTTGGTTGGCTTGGTTCGATCTATATGAACACCATTTTTGGCTTTGGAGCAATGCCAAGTTTGTTGGTAGGTGTGCTCATTGCCATTCTCACCGGCGGGCTATTCGCCTTATTGCATGCAGCCCTATCCATCACCTATAAGGTAGATCAGATCATCGGCGGTACTGTCATCAACATTCTCGCGGTTGGTATCACCGGCTTTTTAAACCGACAGCTTTTCTTTGACAAAAACAGTATCTTCCAAGGGAATGTTCCTCACGCCCCTGGTGTATTACCCGTCATCGTAATTCCAGTAAAACAAGGTATCGAATGGATCTGCAGCCTTACTGGCGGAACAGAGGGTTGTTATGTTACAGCCAACGCCTTCGGCAAGGTGTTTGAACAAAAACCGATCGCCATTTTTGCAGTTATCTTTGTTTTTGTTGCCAATTACGTCATTTTCAATACCCGCTGGGGTCTTCGAATGCGAGCGGTTGGCGAACATCCAAAAGCAGCTGATACGGTAGGTATCAATGTGATCCGAACCCGGTACCTCAACGTTGTCATTGGTGGTTTTTTCGCTGGTCTTGCTGGCGCCTATTTCACCTTGGAATCTGTTCCCTCCTTTGAGCCGCTTATGACCAATGGCCGGGGTTTTATTTCTCTTGCCGCTATGATCTTCGGTAACTGGACTCCGATTGGCGCTTGGGCCGCGTCTCTGGTTTTTGGCGCGTCGCAAGCTTTGCAGATCAACCTGCAGTTCTTCCGAACATCAATTCCACCGGAATGGTCATTCTTCCAGAATTCGTACGCTGTTGGCCAAATTCCTTACATTCTAACCATGATCATCCTTACCGGCATCATTGGTAAGACCTCCGCCCCAGCGGCCGATGGTCAACCTTACGAAAAATAGGACGGGAAAAATGGCAGATAACACTAAGATCGTCTTGGAAGCCAAGGGAATTACCAAACAATTCCCTGGCGTATTAGCAAATGACAATGTAAATTTTAACCTGCGCGAGGGTGAAGTTCATGCCTTGCTCGGTGAAAACGGGGCCGGAAAATCGACCCTGATGAATATTCTTTACGGCTTGTATAAAGCTGATGGCGGTGAAGTCATCGTTAATGGGCAACCCATATCGCTTCATTCTCCAAAAGATGCCATTGTTCATGGCATTGGTATGGTTCACCAACATTTTATGCTTATACCGGTTTTCTCCGTCACCGAAAACATCATGTTAGGTTCCGAAACCGATCATCGAAAGAACCCAACCGAAGCCCCTCTTGCCAAGCTAGACAGAGAAGAAGTATCCCGCTTGGTTCAAGCCCTATCAGATAAATACGGCTTCAACATTGATCCCTCCTCCTTGGTTGGGGATCTGCCCGTTGGCGTTCAACAAAGAGTTGAGATCGTAAAGGCGTTATACCGCCATGCCTCAATTCTAATTTTGGATGAACCCACCGCGGTACTGACCCCCCAAGAAGCAGATGACCTCTTTAATATTATTCGAGAGCTCAAGAAGCAAGGGGTTTCTATCATTTTCATCACCCACAAGCTAAGGGAGGTTCTTGCTATAGCCGATCGAATCACCGTTATGCGGGGTGGTAAAGTGGTAGGCAGCGCGATCCCTTCCGAATCTGATGAACACCAACTGGCAACCATGATGGTCGGCCGAGAAGTTATCCTCAAAGTGGATAAAGAACCTGCCAAACCAACGGATGTTGTTCTCTCCGTAAAAAACCTAAGAGTTCTCGATCAACGCGACCTAGTTGCCATCAAAGACCTATCCTTAGAGGTAAAAGCTGGCGAGATCCTGGGCGTTGCCGGTGTTCAAGGTAATGGTCAAACAGAGCTAGCAGAAGCTTTGACCGGACTTCGAAAGATCGAAAGCGGAACCGTAACCCTCTCAGGTGAAGATGTCACCCACAGCACCCCACGGCATATCACCAACACTGGTTTAGCGCATATTCCCGAAGATCGACAAAAGCACGGATTAGTCCTTGGCTATACCGTCGCGGATAATATGATCCTTTGCGATTACTTCAAATTCCCATTCAGCCAAAACGCCATGCTTCAACAAAAAGCGATCGACGTAAACGCCCGCAAACTGATCGAGGATTTTGACGTTAGAACCCCATCACCGTATGTGTCCGCCAGCAAATTATCGGGCGGTAACCAGCAGAAGGTTATTGTTGCACGCGAATTGAGCCGACAGGTAGATCTTGTTATAGCCAGCCAACCCACCCGCGGTTTAGATGTAGGCTCTATCGAGTACATTCATAACCAGATCGTAAAGATGCGCGACAGGGGTGTCGCAGTATTGGTCATTTCAGCCGAATTAGACGAGATTTTAGCCCTTTCGGACCGAATTGCGGTAATGTATCGTGGTGAGGTTGTTGCGGTTGTAGAATCAAAGACAGTATCAAAAGAACAACTCGGTTTGTGGATGGCTGGTGGAAAGCCGGACTAAAACCATTTTCAATAAAGTTAAAAAAGGTTGGGGTTTCGTAAAAACGAACTCCAACCTTTTTTGTTTAAACCACATTCCAAGTATTTGTTATAATCTTTATGTTCGAAAGGTAAAATTATGACAAAAATAAACAAACTAAGGTCGATAACATTTCTGATAGTGTTTTCACTGATCAGCTCCTGCACATCCAACCCCACACCAGATGCAGCCGCAATCTCAACTCAAGCTGCCTCAACCGTGGAGGCTCGTTTCACGGAGTTGGCGATGCTAACCCCAACGGAAGTGCCGGCGACAAACACCCCCGAAGCAACCGCTACCAAGATCGTTTTGCCAACCCCTACCAATGATCCTGGTGTGGCGAATGGCAAGCCATGCTTCGCCATGACCTTCCTATCCGATGTCACCATTCCAGATGGAATGTTGATCACCAAAGGAAGTGTATTTACCAAAACTTGGCGAGTCCGCAATGACGGCAATTGTGTATGGGATCCCAGCTATACCCTCACCTTGAATACAGGCGATGCTATGACGGACATCACCGAAATTCCCCTTACCCGATCCGTTTACCCAGATGACACGATCGATTTTTCGATAGAACTAACCGCCCCTGAAGAAATTGGTGACTACACTGGCTATTGGCATGTGGCTACCCCTTATGGCGGTTACATGGGTGTCGGCTCGTACAATCAATCCCTCAAGGTCCAAATTGAAGTCGCTGACGAAAGACGATTCGATGAGCAATTTAATGCTGTTAGCGTGGAGTACGATTGGACTCGCCGCCCACAAAAAGGCTGCACCTCCGATGGCGCTTACTATGATTTCACCGCCAAGATCACAGCCAATGGGCCAGGAAAATTAACCTTCACCTGGGACAGAAACCCATTTGATGGTACCTGGGTTGGTGGTAATTTGACATTTACTGAGGCTGGATCACAAACAGTTTATTGGACTTGGCATATGACCAAAGAACACATCCAAGGGATCGATCGCTGGGTATCAATTCACACCACATCCCCCGAAGGTGGTAAAAAATATTTCAGCCGCTTATTATTCAATTTCACTTGTAACTAATTCCATTTAGTTCAAGGTAAAACATCAAAAAGGGAAAATGCCGAAACCAGCATTTTCCCTTTTTGATTTATTGATCTGATTTTTTCTTTCCGGAAAAAAGATCCAACCATTCATCCACTTCATCCGAAGACAGCTTATCAACTCGTTCTGGTTTAGCCCCAGCCTTGTTTATCTCGTCATATACCAGCCTGGCAAACTCCTCAGCAGATAGTACATTTGCCCCGAATCGTTTCACTTCTCGTTGAACATAATGATCTGAAGAAACGATCTGCCAATTTTTGGCGTCATTTTTTAGTTGTTGCACTCGCTTGATAATTGCGTTATCAGCGGATTGACCATTTTTTGTAAAGGTGACCTTTAAAAAACTTGGGATGGCAAAAGGAAATGGGCTTTGAGCTGCTTTATCAAAAAAGATCTCAATGATACCTTTTCTAGTGATACGCGCAAACTCCTGGACGATCCTTATCAATTGGGCTTCGTCATCTTCCGCGGTAAGCGAAATACCTAATTTGGGTATTAAGTTGTGTCCATCAATAATATAAGGCATGGTTCAATTCTAAATCAGAAAAGGTTTTTGAATTCAAAATAAACTGTACTAAATTAGTCCTAATTCCACCCTTGACGGTAGAAAAGCCATATGATATAAACTTGCTACAATTTAATAGTAACTCTTATCCAGAGAGGTGGAGGGACCGGCCCTATGAAACCTCGACAACCTGACTGAAAAGTCAAGGTGCCAATTCCGCATGTAATATCTGGAAGATGAGAGAAGTGTACTAGCGAGGCTTCTTCTTTATCTTACCCGAAGAAGCTTTTTTGTTTCTTCTGGATAAGGGTGGTAACCAATAATCATATTCGGAGGAACTATGGCAGCAAAAGAACACAAATTTGGTTTTTCAACCCGCCAATTGCATTCAGGGTACTCGCCAGACCCCACAACCGGCAGCCGCGCGATCCCCATCTATCAAACATCCAGCTATCAGTTTAAAAGCACTGAACACGCCTCAAATCTTTTTGCCCTAAAAGAATTAGGCAATATTTACACTCGCCTTATGAACCCCACCACCGATGTATTGGAACAAAGAGTAGCGGATCTTGAAGGCGGCGTTGCGGGCTTAGCAACCTCCTCAGGGCACGCTGCCCAAGCACAAGCTATCTTCACATTGTGCGAAGCCGGCGATCACATCGTTTCTAGCAGCAAGCTGTACGGTGGTACGTATAACCAGTTCAATTACACCTTACGCAAACTGGGCATTGAGGTCACTTTTGTTGACCCAAGCAACCCTGAAAATTTTGCTAACGCCATCAAACCAAATACCAAGATCTTGTATGGTGAATCCTTGGGTAATCCTGATATTTCGGTCTTCCCCATCGAGCGCGTAGCCGAGATCGCCCGCCAGAATAATATCGTTCTGATGATCGACAACACCATTCCCTCCCCCTATCTTTTTAGACCTATCGAATGGGGCGCTAATGTTGTTACCCATAGCACCACCAAGTTCATTGGAGGCCATGGCACGAGTATTGGCGGTTTGATCGTCGATGGCGGCAATTTCGATTACACATCCGGCCGTTTCCCCAATTTCACCGAACCCGATCCTTCATACCACGGGTTGGTCTATGCCAGCCTTGTTGGCGCAGGGTTGCCTCCCTTCGGAATTAAGGCCCGCGTACACGTTCTTCGTGATATCGGCGGCTGCCAATCCCCCTTCAATAGTTGGCAAACCATACAAGGCTTAGAAACTCTCAGTATCCGAATTGAGCGGCACGTACAAAATGCTCAGGCGGTTGCGGAATACCTCGAACGGCACCCCAATGTTACCTGGGTTAAGTACCCTGGCCTAAAGAGCCACCCCGACCATGAGATCGCCAAACGATACTTCCCGAAAGGAACTGGTTCCATCCTTGGTTTTGGCATCAAAGGCGGAGCTGCCGAAGGCCGCAAGTTCATTGAGAGCTTACAGCTCTTCAGCCATGTAGCCAACATAGGCGACGCAAAATCACTCGCTATTCACCCAGCTTCCACCACTCACAGCCAGCTCAGTGAACAAGAACAGAACGCCGCTGGGGTGAGCCCCGATTTCATTCGCTTGAGCATCGGCATTGAAGATATCGATGACATTATCTGGGACCTGAACCAAGCGCTAACAAAATAAATATTTAATCATCCGTTGGGCTGCTTTCATAAAGCAGCCCAAAAATTCCTTATAGGATAGAACCATGCCAGTAAAAATCCCTTCTACCTTACCAGCTCGATCAACCCTTGAATCTGAAAACGTCTTCGTCATGGGCGAAGAACGCGCCGAAAGCCAGGATATTCGTACCCTGAACGTCGCTATTCTCAACCTTATGCCCACCAAGATAGCCACCGAAACGCAATTATTACGTTTGCTGGGGAACTCTTCACTACAGGTAGATATCACCCTGCTGCATACTGAAACCCACGAATCGAAAAATACTGACGCAGACCATTTATTGAATCACTACGCGACGTTTGAAGAAATTAAAGATCGAAAATTCGATGGTTTGATCGTTACCGGCGCTCCGGTTGAGCAGATGAAATTTGAGGATGTCGATTACTGGCCAGAACTGACCAAGATCATCGATTGGGCAGAAACAAATGTTGAATCCGCCTTTTACATTTGCTGGGGCGCTCAAGCCGCTTTGTACCACATGTATGGAATTCCGAAATACCAACTGCCTCAAAAAATGTTTGGTGTTTTTGAACACCAAAACCTAGCCCCCAAGGAAAAATTAATGCGCGGCTTTGATGACGTATTCCTCGCGCCGCACTCAAGGCACACTGAAATTCGGCGAAGCGACATTGACAAGGTGGATGGGTTAAACATTCTTGCTGAATCAGATGAGGCTGGTGTTTATATTGTTGGTGCCAAAGACGGCCGACATCTGTTCATTACCGGCCATTCAGAATACGATCAAGCTACTTTAAAGAGTGAATACGATCGTGATGTGAACAAGGGTTTACCGATCAACATTCCGAAAAATTATTATCCTAAAAACGATCCATCACGGGAGCCGATGGTACTTTGGAGAGGTCATGCTAATTTGTTGTTTGCAAATTGGTTGAATTATTACGTTTACCAGATCACCCCCTACGACCTCAACCAGATCCCGGTCAAGAGCTCTGGTGATAATTTTTAGGTTATGTTTGTGATACTATTTATTTATGACAAACCAAGATCCCGGACAATTATCAAGTTATAACAAGACACCCATCGGCGAGGTACTTCTTCACCTCAAGTTGATCTATGCGTTGATCAACGACCGCCGGGTGAATCCATTTCTAAAACTACTACCCTTAGCGGGAATCATCTACCTGATCTATCCATTCGATCTTATCCCGATGCTCCTTGGTGTCAGCGCCATCGATGATATTGCGGTAATGTGGTTTTTCCAATATATGTTCGTTGAACTATGCCCGCCAAACGTCGTGCAAGAAGTTCGCAGCACTTTGATCGGTGTGATCAAAGATACCAAAACAGCGAACGAACCAGAAGAAATTATTGATGGAGAGGTAAAAGAGATAGAAAGGTAAGTTAGGAAGCGCTTTTATAAAAAGAGCCTAGGTACAATCGCAGTTCATCGTTTACCGGATGAGTGAGTACTTCCTGCTTTGAACCTGTTTGGATCACCTTACCATCCCACACCACAGCAATACGATCCGCGAGAACTAAAGAGTCATCAAGATCGTGTGTGATGAATAGGGTAGTTGTTTTTGTTTCGGCTATCACTTTTTTCAGATCTAAAATGATGGTCTTTCGTGTTTGCGGGTCTAACGAGCTAAAGGGCTCATCAAGCAATAATAGTTCTGGCGCTAAAACAAACGCTCGCGCTAGGCTAACACGTTGCGATTCACCGCCCGATATTTTATTGGCTGAACGGTCTAATAGGGTGTGGATATTGAAACTTTTCGCCCATTTTTCCACTTCAACCTTGATTTGCGCCGAATCAATTCCCCGATAGAACAAACCAACCGCGATATTATCAAACACCGATGCGTCAAGCAACAGCGGTTCTTGCATTACAACAGCCAATTTTCGGCGGTATTCAAGGTCGGGTAGTGGTTTGTCGATGGTATCCCCAAAAAAGATATGACCCTTATCTATCTTCAATAATCGGGCAAGAGCTAATAAAAAACTGCTTTTTCCCGCACCGTTCGGGCCAATGATCGCGATCACATCCCCTGAATTAATAATAAAGGAATCAACAGCCAACACTCGTCTGCCATCTCTTTTCACTTCCAAATTTGTAATTTGCACCAAGGGGGTCATTTTGATCCCCGCTGTTGTATCCAGGTCAAGGCATAGTTGATCAGCATTGTGATGAGCAAGAGAAAAATTCCAAGAATAATAGCTCGTTCGAAATTACCTTTATTGGACTCTAACACGATCGCGGTGGTAAGGACTCTTGTTTGCCCCTTGATATTTCCACCCACCATCATCGAAGCCCCCACCTCTGAAATGACCGAACCAAAACCCGCCATTACCGCTGCCAACAGCGAAAGACGCGCCTGATACCACAAAGTTGCTACCATCTGAATGGTAGACGCCCCAAGCCCAAGCAATTGCTGTCGAAGCCTTGGGTCGATCTGTTGTAAGGCAGTAACAGTAAGCCCTGTAACCACAGGCGCTGAGATGATGGTCTGCGCTATGATGATCGCGCTTGGGGTATAGATCAACCGCAATTCCCCCAAAAAACCAGA
>CAIRYE010000351.1 GCA_903882765.1 uncultured Anaerolineae bacterium | reverse complement strand
AGTGAACCGCGAATCAGTTCAGCAACTTTTTGCGCGCGTTTCACCTTCGCGAGATCAAGATCCCATTCTTTCGAACGTTCGTCAAAAGCATTCACATTTTTATTCATCACCCAATTTTAACATAAGGCAAGTCCAAGGTATCATAAATATGTCTGACAAATTACATCATCCTTTATGATGTGCGTCATATTGACACAATCTCATATCTTTTGTATCCTATACTTGCACGATATAAAAGAGGCCAATAGATGAATTACGTGCAAGTCATACACCTTCCGATAAGCGGGCTCCCGATCCGGTAGCCCGCTTATATATTATTTTGAAATAGGAGAAAATATGGCAGGACAAATTAATGCGTTCGAAATGGCTCAAAAGCAGTTTGATGGTGTAGCAAAAATGCTCAACCTTGATCCACAGATCGCCGAAGTCCTTCGCTGGCCGATGCGGGAATTTAGCTTCCGCATCCCAGTTCGTATGGATGATGGCACGATCCGTGTGTTCCAAGGCTACCGAGTGCAACACAATGATTCCCGCGGCCCTAACAAGGGCGGTATCCGATTCCACCCGAACGAAACCTTTGACACCGTTCGTGCTCTGGCTACCTGGATGACCTGGAAATGCGCTGTTGCCGATATCCCCCTCGGCGGCGGTAAAGGCGGCATTATTGTTGACCCATCTTCCCTCACTACCCCCGAAAAAGAGAGATTGTGCCGTGGTTGGGTACAAAATATGTGGAAAAACATTGGTCCACGCCAGGATGTTCCCGCCCCGGATGTTGGAACTACCCCCCAGATGATGGGTTGGATGATGGATGAATATTCCAAACTGGTTGGCCAATACACCCCAGGTGTATTCACCGGCAAACCACTCGGCGGCGGCGGCTCTGAAGGCCGTACCGAAGCTACCGGCTACGGCGTAATTTATACCGTCCGCGAAGCTATGAAACATCTCAAAATGGATCCTAAAAAAACTGTGGCGGCCATTGAAGGTTTCGGCAATGTTGCCCAATACGCAGCCATTGGTTTTATCGAAATGCTGGGCGGAAAAGTCGCTTGCGTTTCCTGCTGGGATCGCAATGACAAGACCTCATACACTTACAGCCACAAAGACGGCATTGATCCTCGCTTCTTATTGACCATTACTGATCAATACGGAACCATCGATCAGACCAAAGCCAAGGCTGCCGGTTATGTCATCGAAGATGGCGAAAAATGGATCGAAAAAGAATGTGATGTTTTGATCCCTGCCGCTATCGAAGGTCATGTTAATGGCGAGACCGTACAGAAGATGTCGAAGAGGGTTAAGATCGTTGCTGAAGGCGCTAACGGCCCATGCACCCCTGAAGCCGATGAATACTTCAAGAAGAACGGTATCTTTGATATCCCCGACTTCCTGTGCAATGCTGGCGGCGTAACAACCTCTTACTTCGAATCCGTTCAGAATGATATGAACTTCTACTGGACCAAGAACGAAGTCCTCGAAAAACTCGATACCAAAATGACCAGCGCTTTCCATGCTGTGTTGAATATGAGCCAGAAGGAAAATGTATACATGCGCGATGCCGCCTATATGGTAGCTATCGATCGTGTTGTAAAAGCAATGCAATTACGAGGCCAGATCTAAGGATCTGTTCAATGGTAACAAAGTGGGCTGACGAAATTGTTCAGCCCACTTTGTTGTTAAAAACTCTGCCTTTGACCGCCTGGTAAAGGGCTAGATTATTTGGCGCTGGAATATGACAACGCAACGCGGCGGCAATGATCTCGCCATTGATAGCATCGATCTCAGTCTCACCACCCCTTTCAGCATCCTGTAACATCGACGATAAATTCCCCGCGGTTGCGGCGCAGACGCTTTCAACTTCAAGCACAGGATCAGGGTAGGGCAAAATGATACCAAGCGCGCTTGCGATGCCAGCAGATTCGGTTGCAGTTTCAGCCATTTTGCGTCGCAAAGCCGTATCTTCAAGTAAAACTCCGTTTGGAACGCGATGAATGGCGGTCAGCGGGTTGATGGCGGAGTTGATCACTGCCTTTCCCCAAAGTAAGGTATCAATATCCTCGGCCATGGAAAGGGAAAACCCTGCCCTCTTTAGGATCTCCGCGATCTCAGCAGACTCTGGAACATTTGGCAGCAAAACCTTACCATCCCCAGTTTGCATAACAGTTCCCGGGGTTATCAACCTTGCGGCGTAAGTTGTCGTTCCCGCAAGAACAGGCACATTTCGCAGGCTTGCTTGTATTTTCTCTTTATTTCCAATCCCATTTTGCAGGGTACCAAGCACAGAGGTTGGATGAAGGAATTCCTTT
>CAIRYE010000350.1 GCA_903882765.1 uncultured Anaerolineae bacterium | reverse complement strand
CTTCCCAAACCCCGTCTTCAATACCAGCTAAATATATTTTTTGAGGTTTCAGCGAGCCGGCTAAAAAACCAAAAAGTTCTTCTGTAGAAAGAATGGTGCCGCCAATGACATCATCGAATACAACATCACCATAAATTACTGGGATCAACCGCGCTTGCATCGCTGCCTTTATCGATTCAACTGACCATTGTGTAATGACGTGGTCTTTGGTTTTGATCATGGTGTTTGGGGCGAATTCGATACAGGGATTGCCGGTTTTTTGCATGGCATCCATAACAAGCTTGTTGAGGGCATGGGCTTGTTGATAAACCGCAAAAAAGCCCTGCCAATAGTGGTGAGCCTCAGCGGGTTCAACAAACCCCTCACGGGTGCCAAATTTTTTCGCGGCATGATGTCCAAAAGAACCTGATCCGTGGCCGATAAGGAGAATGATATCAGGATCGGTTTTAAGAGCCCTGTTGATCTGTTCACCAATGCTGATCAACCTGTCCATTCGAACGGTTGATTCTTGGTCCTTGTTGGTGATGAGCGAGCCGCCTAGTTTGAGAAAGAATAGCTTTTTCATATGTCTGATCAATACCTCGGTGCTCGTTGAAAAACGAACGTTTCATACTCGATTATAATTTTTTATATGGATATTAAAGCAGGAATTACTACCGCTTTTTTTCTTTCCCTTATTGGCATTGCCCTCAGCCTCTTTCTTGGCATTCGATCCATTCAGAGGGGAAAGAAGCTTGTCTATTTTCGCCTTCGCCAAAAACTGATTTCCAATGGCTGGCGCTTGATTTTTTTCGGGCTAGGGCTGATCTTTATAGCGATTTTTTTGAGTCAGTATGGTGAGCCGATCATTTATACTTTTTACAAACCGTCTCCAACACCAACACTTACGCCCACGATAACACAGACGCCAACCATCACACTGACTCCTACTATTACCCTTACTCCCACCATCACGGAAACACCCTCGATTACGGAAACTCCAATTCCTTCCGCAACACCGTCTTTGCCGATGGAAGTTCAATTTAAATTTACTAGTAATGTAGCCCCAAACCCCGCGGTTGTATTTAGCCCAATGGTGTTTAGCCGAGATCTAGATCTAAAAACCTATACCCCTATCGACGATGGGACTTTATTTGAGGCTCCCGTACAAAAGATCATCGCGTCGTTTAGTTATGATGGAATGAACGCTGGCGCGCAATGGTCCGTTCTTTGGTACCGAGGTGAGGAATTGATCAGCTTTGAGACGCTAGAATGGGTTGATAACACCGGTGGTTATGGGTATTCGGAACTGGACAGTGCTGTGGTGAGCCTGTTGCCTGGCGATTATCAGGTACAGATATTTGTTGGGTTTGATTGGAAAACAGTTGGTTTCTTCCGTATCGAAGGGGATATGCCAACCATAACCCCCACGCCGACCGCCTCCAAAATACCCACGAATACCGCCACAAGGATGCCTACTCTTGCTCCAACGGCTACACAAACAAAATCACCAACGCGAACCATCGCTCCTTCTAAAACAGCTGCCCCTACCGCTACTATGCGCCCCAGCCTAACACCAACGATCACACACACCGCTTGGCCAACTACGACCTCTGAGCAGTAGTTTTAGCTAAAATTCGTATTGTTGTCCGAACCCATTTCTCGGGCTAATTTTCCAGCAAGGCGGCCATTGTTCAACAAAAAGCGCATATTGGTTTTTAGCGATCGGCCATCGGTCAATTCATTAACCCGCATCAACTCGTAGGGGGTAACCTGTTGCCCAGATAGCTTGTTCTCTTTTTGGAGAGCGATCACTTCGTTGGATACCATTTTTAATATATCGGAAATCTCATGCTCTTTGATCTCAAATTCCTCTTCAACTGGCTGGCAGACCAAGATCCCTGATTGTAGACCCAATGACCAGTGGTTCATGGCAAAAGCGGCGATCTCCTTTACGTCATCCAGCCGAACGCTAACCCGCAATTTGGACCCGCGTGAATAAAATTCCGGGAAGGAATCGGTTTTGTAGCCGATCACGGGTACGCCCATTGTTTCGAGGTATTCCAGGGTGGCGGGTAGGTTGAGGATCGATTTTGCCCCGGCGCAAACAACCATTACGGGGATATTGGAAAGAGCGATCAGATCGGTGGAGATATCCATCTCAGCTTCTTTATGCACACCGCCAATACCGCCGGTGGCAAACACTTTTATACCGCATTTATTCGCCGCAAACATTGTGCCAGCAACGGTGGTTCCGCCGGCTCGTTTTAATGTGATTGCGGTAGCGAAATCGCGCAAGCTTACCTTAATAGGTTTTTCCGCCTCGATCAGGGTTTTGATCTGTTCTTTTTCCATGCCTACTTGAATTTTGCCATCCAGTAACGCGATCGTGGCGGGAGTTGCCCCATTTTGCCTTACAGCGTCTTCCATTTCACTGGCAAGCTCGGTGTTTTGTGGGAAGGGTAAACCGTGTGTCAGCACAGTGGATTCGAGGGCAACGATCGGTTCTCCAAGGATCTTGGCATTCAGAACCTCTTTGGAATAGGTAATGTTCTTATTCTCTATGTTCAAGTGGAACTCCTCATACGTAGGTTTAATTTGTCAATTCGTCGTACAAACATTCCAAGGTCAAGCCCGGGAAAACCGTGCCGGGGTGGCGAAGGGTTATGGTCGCGGCAGATACGCCAAGTTTTGCGGCGTCGTCCAAATCTAGGTCGTTCATAAAGGCAAAAATGACCGCGGCGGTTAGTGCATCTCCCGCTCCGGTTGGATCAACAACTTTGGTTATGATGGCCGGGAAGTGGCCGCTTGTTTCGGAGGAGGCATAACATAACCCTAGTTCTCCAATAGAAATAAACACCTCATCCACCCCGTGATTGACCAATTTCCTGGCGGCTTCAAGAGCGGCTTCGATGTTATTTTGCTCAAACTCTTTCCCGAGTAAGACACCCGCCTCGATCCCGTTTGGAACAATAATGTTGATCTGTTTGAGGTAAGGGGACAGATTATGGGAGAGGGCAACTGAAGTTGGGTCAGCGCATACCGGAACATTATGCTCTTGGGCTATCTTAAAAACCTTTGCCAAACTCTCCTTGGGAAGGTTAGCATCAACAAAAATAAGGCCGGCTTGGCTAACGAGGTCTTCGTTGTATTCCAGATAGGCGCCATTTAATTCCTCTAATATGCGCATATCATCAAAGGCGAATTCCCTATTGCCGTCTTTGTTCAAAACACCCATATAAAACCCGGTAGGAAATCGGTCTGTTCGATGAATATTGGAAACGTCGACACCGGCTTGGGTAGTGTGTTCAAACACTTCATCGCCAATGCGGTCCTTCCCGATGACCGATAAGAGGGAAACACTTTGTCCTAGACGGGCTAGGTTTTCCGCTACATTGCGGGCAACACCTCCATAGGATGTTCGGATACTGGATGGGTTTGAGGTGCCCATACAAAGATCTCCCTCGAGGCGGCTAACCACATCGAGACTGGACGCGCCAATTACCACAACAAGATCCGATTTCTGTTTTGTGCGTTCCATAGAGTGCTCCTTCCATCCAAATTGTCGAAGTTCTAGTGAGGTGAGTGTTTAATAATAGTATAACAAAAGCCCCCCTTTGTATTGGTTAAAGTTATAATTTTTGAAATGAACAAAATCCGAATCGATTTTCATTGCCATAGTATGTACTCAAAGGACAGCCTATCAAACCCACAGGATCTAGTGAAGGCTGCTAGGAGGCGCGGGTTATCGCGGTTGGTGGTGAGCGACCATAACAGTATCCGCGGCGGGGTGGCGGCAAAAAAGCTAGCCCCCGATTTGATCATTGTTGGAGAAGAGATCATGACCACCAAGGGTGAGATCTTAGCTAGTTTTGTACAAGAAGAGATCCCTGCCGGCTTACACCCTCTCAAGGTGATTTCACTTCTGAAAGAACAAGGGGCGTTCATCAGTATTTCGCACCCATTTGATAAGCACCGAAATGGCCATTGGAGGAGTGAAGATTTGTTGGATTTATTACCTTACATCGACGCCATCGAGGGTTTCAACGCCAGGTGTGTGAACCCAAATTTCAACCAATTGGCAATGGATTTTGCCAAACAACATAAGCTAGCAATGACCGTCGGTTCAGACGCTCATTCTCTCTTTGAAGTTGGCAAGGCCTACCTCGAAATTGAGGACTTTGACTCCGCTGAGGGTTTGCGCAGCGTGATCGCCGGGGCAGTGATGCACAACGCTCTTTCGTCTCCGGCAGTTCACCTTACATCGCGCTGGGCGGTGTTGGTTAAAAAAATATGGAGAGACTATCCGAATTGATCCGGATAATCTCTCCAATCGTTATGAAAAACAGTATGGTTTAGTCTTTCAATCCCAAAGATCTCTTAAATTCATCG
>CAIRYE010000349.1 GCA_903882765.1 uncultured Anaerolineae bacterium | reverse complement strand
TTGGATGCTGTGGGGGGTACGGTATGGTATTACCAAGGGAACACTGATTGGGAGTTTCCGGATGGCCCAAATTTCTTTTTTTCCGAGCAAATTCCTGCTGCTCTCGATCGATCCAAGAGCATTGCCATCTCCGGGGATGACCTTTATATCCTATATAACGACGGACACATTGCTTTTTGCCAGTACAGTAGAAGCGATCTGAAAGCAACCCGGTGCGATGATCCAAAGCTATTTGTTGAGACAAGAGCCGGCTACGCCAGCGGAGCAAATCTCGGAGATGGGATTTTCACTCAGATCGCCATCACCCTTTCGCCCAACTCAACGATTTTGTTCCTCGAACCAAATTCTCAATCTATCTATAATTTCAGCCCAGTATCGGTTGAATTACAAAATCATATTCGCACAAAAAATGACGACGCGAACCTTCTGCCAAAAAATCAGCCGGTGCAATTAATGACAGTAAGCCCAAATAAAACGATTTACCTGTTGGTAGGCGCACAAGTTTATACATCTTCCATAAACAAATAAAAAAAACAGCCCCGATTTCGGGGCTGTAGAATCTAATCGTATAAAACCTTAGGATTGGTTTGGTACTGGAATTTATTTCCAGTTCTAATTGCTCGCTCATGTTCTTTTTGCGCGTCAATCTTTCTCTGAACGTGAGGGGCAAAAAAGCCTTTATAGCGGTTCTGAAGTTCGGGTAATTGCCAGTCGCTTCCAGTAACACTGTTTCGGCAATTGAGCGAGCCGCAAGAACAAGGAAATTCATCGTAAGCAACCGTATCGCACATCGCGTAATCAAAACAGATCTCTTCGCCGATGGTAATGTCGTGCATCGCTACTAATCCAATTTGGCCTAATAAACCTGCGTTCGGGGTGCAGCTATGATTTACATAGTCACCCGATCCAATAGGGCGGGGAACTAAAAACAAATTATCTTCTACCTGAATACAAAGGCTTCTTTCTACTTCGGGTAAGGTGATAAACGTTTCCCACTCATAGACAACCCCACCAAATACGGCGAGCACCTCGCCTTTTTTTAACGGCTGAGCTGCGAAAATACCATTGCCACCGGATTTCTTGGCGGCAGAGTAGATCTTACGGGATAGGTACGAACTCGGTTGATCGGTCATTCATAAAAATTCCTTCTATATTAAACATAATAGCGTCCCCTCCGATTTAGAAAAAACCAGAGAAAACGCAAGCGATATATATAATACATCAATCTTGGCTGATGTAAAGGGTATATTTTATGAAATAACTAATAGAATATTATGATATTTTCCAGGTTTGATACAACCCCAAATTGCCTGTCGCTCCATCCGAAAAATTGGAACTATAAATAGTAAAACCGTGCTTCGTTGCCAGCTCGGTAAGCTCTTGTTCGCTAAAATGATGGACATAACGTAGACCCGAACCACCGCTCTTCCAGTCGATCAGATGATCATTGGCATCTACCTCCGACGGGTCAAAACCATGATCTGCCCAAGGTTGAACTCGACGAGATAATTTTTCACTGTTTAAGAATTGCCAATTAGAGATGTAGACCGACCCATTAGGCGCAAGCCGTTCTTTGATATTTTGTAGGACCCCGTCGCGTTGTTGTTCGCCAGCAATATGATGGAGGACAGCGAAACAGGTGATCACCGGAAAAAGCTCGGGAACGGGATGAAAATTCCAACTTTTATCAGTTAGGTCAATTTGGTAGAACTCTTTTTTGCCATGTTTTTCACGGTTTCGCGCGTCTGTGAGCAGAGGGGTGCTGAAATCGATCCCCGCGTAACTTCCCTTAAAGCCAAATTCTTGTAATGCGTTGGCGAACTCACCATTTCCACAACCAACATCCAATATCGCGGTCTCCATTGGCAGGCTTTCCATGATCTTTCGTACTCCGGGTTGGATCCGACCTCTGGTGAGGGAAAACTCAGCCCCAAATAGAGAATAGAAATTCTGATTGATCGCGTTGATGCGCGCTATGGTTTTGGAATTCATAAGGTTAATGGATGGCGCTAACTATTTTGGAGAAATGCGAAGCAATACCTTATTGTTTTCGATAGAAAAAGAACGCATACACCGCTAGCCCGATCGAAAGGACAACAAGAATGCCGCCTAAGATCCCAAAAATATTGATTGGATTGGATTCAGCATCCGGCGTAGCCTGTTGTACTTCACTCCGTATTTGGGAACCAAAATCAACATAGATCTGTTCGCCTATTTTCACATCGATGGTGAAGTTTTGTTGAGTGGTGGGGTTATACCCTTCAGGGGCGGCAACTGAGATGTTGTAAGTGCCTGAAAGTACGGAGTCAAAACAAATAGGATCAACAGAGTTGGTTGTGGTAGCTGTACGAGAATATTGTCCCGAAGTGCCGGTAACACTCACCGCGCCTTTTTCGATCACGCCTTCGGTGTCTTGGTGCAGAGCATCGCCATTGACATCATCATATAACAATACACAAATGGAAGCGCTGCCAAGTTCGGGTGTTGGTGTTGCCAACGGAATAGGTGTGGCTTTAGCGGGGTCGGGCGTGGCGGATGCGGCGCTTTGTACTTCAACCATCCCAATCAATAGCTCTTGACCAACCTGCAAGGTGCAGTTTTCATCCAGTCGATTCAATGACCGTATTTGACTTACCGGAACACCGGTGATGGTTGAAATGATGGTGCAGTTTTGTCCTTCTTGCACGACCATCGTGATCCTGCCATCAGCGCCGGGGGTAGGGGTTACGAATCCTTGGCTAAACTGCGAAGCGTTTACAGAGAGGACCGTTGTGGCGATCAGCCAAATGGTGAGGATGGAACTTAGGAATGGAATGTGTTTTTTCATCATAATTAAGTTAGGTATAGATTATTCTCTTGAGCTTGTACCAGTAATTCTTTGGCGGAGGTTAGGGTGCCTTCGGTCAATTCCCCAAACATCTGCGCTAATTCGATTATACGCTCATCCCGGGCTAATTGTTTCACCGAGGTGGTGGTTCGATCATTATGCAAGTTTTTCTCAACCTTAAAATGCTGGCTGCCATAGGCTGCGAGTTGGGGTAAGTGGGTAATGCAAAACACCTGATGTGACTGACTAAGGGAATTCAGCTTTTGCCCAACGATGTTGCCAACACGGCCGCCGATTCCCTGATCGATCTCATCAAAAACAAGCGTTGGGATCTTATCCTCTTTCGCCAGAGTGTTCTTTAGAGCCAACATTAGCCGAGATGTTTCACCGCCTGAAGCGATCTTTACCAGAGGCTTGAGACCTTCTCCTTGGTTTGGTGCGATCAAGAACTCCACCTTATCAAATCCGGTTTTATCAAATCGAACGGACTCAGTGCCACCCGAGTTCTCATCATCGCCGGCGCGAAGGGTCT
>CAIRYE010000348.1 GCA_903882765.1 uncultured Anaerolineae bacterium | reverse complement strand
TTGGATGCTGTTTACCGATGACGAGAGCAAGGGCAGCCCCACGCCAGAAGCGCTCCGAGCCCTTAGCCGTAAGACCCACCAAACGCTCAAACGCGTTACTCGCAATTTTGAGCAATTCGAGTTCAACACCATTATCTCTTCACTAATGGAGATGATGAATGAGATGTACAGGGCTCGTGATAACGGCGCGGTTGGCTCAGCCGAATGGCGCGAAGCCAAAGAGATCTACCTGAAGATGTTAGCCCCGGTAGCTCCTCACATTTCCGAAGAGCTGTGGGCCGACCTTGGCAACAAGACCAGCATCCACACTCAGTTATGGCCTCAAGTGAATGAAGATGCCGCCCGCGACGACGAGATCACCCTGCCGATCCAGATCAATGGCAAGATCAAAGAACGGCTCACCGTTCCAGCTGGCACCAGCGAGGAAGAGATCAAACGGCTTGTGTTGGCGAACCCCACGATTCAGAGTATTTTAGAGGGGAACACTCCGAAGAAACTGATCGTAGTACCCGGCAAAATGATCAGCATCGTTTTGTAGAACAAAGGCAATTTGGCGATGCAAGCATAATGATCTAAAGGTTCCACTACAATGTTAAAGAAAAAACAGGAGGCTGTTGGTCTCCTGTTTTTTTATCTATTGATGAAAGAACTTTGTTTACGGAGCCTTTGTTTTCGTAGGCGCAGGTGTTTTGGTGGGTTTTTTTGTTGGGGTTACAGATGGTGTCGCGTTTGGATCGATAACCGTGATCGAGACAGGCAGATCTACACCGAAGAAGTAGCCATCCAAATTGATAACGTGCCAATAGCTTAGGTACGCGCCTGGAGTTTTGGGGGCTTTGAGTTGAAGAGAGAAGGATGTTGTTGCACCAGCGGGAACGAACTCACGCAGGGTATCGAAACCATCGCCCATTTTTTCGCCAAGGCCCCAAACGGCCTGAAAATTTGGCTTCCATTCACAGTATCCAATATTTTGAACATCCCACGTGATGGTAAAAACCTCACCGGGCTGAAATTTTTCTTCAGCATATGTTTTTAGAATTGCTAAACGATAACAATCGCCTAACGGATCAACCGGAATAACGTATTCTTGCTCTATAGGGTTTCCATCTTCATCGTAAACGATCACCGCAGTCGGAGAGAGCTCGATGGTTGGAGCAGTTTCAACCGGCGGAGAAGTGGGGCTTGGCAGAGCGGTGTAAGTAGCGGTTGGTGGCAACACGATCGGCGCCTCGGCAGTTAGTGTGGCTGGGAAGTTTTCGGTTGGTTCTGGCGCAGCCGTTTCCTGCGGGCTACAAGCAGATACAGAAATTAATACTATCAATCCGATCATGATCCATTTATTCAACAATGTGTTTGTTCGCATATCAATGCCTTTGCGCGTCTGTTTTATGATACCTTCCCCAATGTTATCATATTTATTGTTTGGAAATTTTTAAAAACCAGCCCTAAATAATGTCTTTTTGGGGCAAATCTCACATTATTTCACTTCAACATTTTATTCACTCCTATTAAAAAGAACAGACACCTTCAAAAGTGTCTGTTCATCATTAATTTTATCTTGTTGGTCTTTTCGAATTATGGTAACGGTTGTGGAACGGTTAGAACAACACCTACGAGCGAACCATCTTCTAATTTCGAACAAAGTTTATTGACACCAGGGTTTAGGGATTTAATATATTCACGGGTTGTATCATAAGTGCTTTCCAAACCTTCACAGCGATCCGATAAAACTACCGTATGCGTGGTAAGTAATCGTATAGTCGCGATACTAGTGGGCGTTGCGGTTGGTTTTGGAACCGTGATACTTACCGATACCGGGTCGCCAAAAGAAGCGCCGCTTAAATTGACCATTCTCCAATAACCGGTATACGTACCAGGTTTCCCAGGGGCTGTAAGGTTGATCGAGAGGCTTATGATACCCCCAACGCCTACCATGTTTTTAACTACCGCGGTACCACCACCCATCCGGTCGCCCAGAATATATACAAGTTTATAACCCGGCTGCCATTCGCACGAGCCGGCGTTTTGCACCTTCCAGGTTGAGTCAAAGTTTTTTCCAGGTATGATCACATCGCCTGGGTTGACTGTAACATTTTTCAAGAAGGTAAGATCGTCACAATAAACATCCCCTGAAGAACCCCCGACAGCAATTGGGGTTAGCAGGGATGACGCATTCGGAGTAAAAGACGCCATAGGTGTGATCGATGGCTCCAATGTCATGGTTGGGCGCGAGGTCTCTGTGGCGGTTGGAATGGACGCCACAACGGTTTTCGCTGCCTCTGTATGGATAGC
>CAIRYE010000347.1 GCA_903882765.1 uncultured Anaerolineae bacterium | reverse complement strand
GTATCGTTGATGTTGTTGATCACGTAGGTGAGCCATTTTTGTGGGTCGATGTCATTTTTCTTGCAAGTGCCGAAGAAACTATAAAACATAGCCATATTTTCAGCCGCTTCATGATTACCGGCAAAGAGGTAGTTTTTTCGACCTATGGCCAAGGGTCTGATGGTGTTTTCGATCAAATTGCTGTCAATTTCGAGGATCCCGTCTTTGAGGTAGTTTTGCAAGCTGATCCATCTGTTTGAGCAATATTCAAATGCCGCACCAATCGGGCTTTTTGGTAAAACCTTGCTTCGCTCGTTATAGATATAGGAACCAATCTCGTTAATAACGGGCAATGATTTCTCTAACCGTAATTCATGCCGTTGCTCAGAAGTCATATTGCTCTCCCTAGCCAATGCCTCAATGGCATACAGCAACTGAATAAGTTTTAGTACTTTGGATGCGCGCTCCCTGTCGTTTAGAAGTGCTTTGTCAAAATACCGGCGTGCATGTGCCCAACACGACAGGTGTACGATACCCCGGGTTTCGGCCAGATGGGTATAACCCGAATAGCCATCGGTTTGGATATATCCTTTGAAGGTTGACAGGTCGCGCAATGGCCCTTGGGCGGATCGGCCTTTATAGTATTCGAAAAATACTGATTTTGACAATGGGGCATACCTCACCCACATGTAGCCCTGGTGCGTGGTTCCGGGTTTATCTTTATCCAGGACTTTTATAGGTGATTCGTCAATCTGCTGGTATATTTCGCTAAAAACATACAATCGGTGTACAGCGTAAAGTGGTTTTATGTGCTCGGCTCCCAACTTGGCCCACGACTCGAAAGTACTTGTTGGTATGGTTACACCCATTTGCTTTATCCGCTGCAGGATGCGATAATAGGGTAGGTGAAATGTGAATTTATCGATGAACATCATGGCCAGTAGTGCGGCACTTGCGATGCATTTACGGATCGGCCTGTTCAATTCGGCAATAACTTGCCTCTGGCAGCCCTTTTCATCCACTTTGGTGATGTAAACTGGGCGCAGAGTACGGTTGAGGCACAGTGTTCCCGGTACATAATCTAATTCTTCGGTCACTTCCATCCCGATACATACCATGCCGCTTGTGTCTTCTTCCGGCTCAAGGATGGTTTCAACTACAGGCAAATGAGCTGGTAAGGCTAAGCGACCCGGATGTACTTTTTTGGTTTTTTTGCGCTCGTAAGCGATACGGATGCTTTCGCGCTCTTCAGCCACAGTTTGCTCAATCTCAATGGTTTTTGGTTCAAACTCCAATATCATTTGCCCTGGCAAGCAGGATGAGATGAAGCGCTCTCTTTTTGATCCATAGATCATGCGCTGCAACTGTGCGTATTTAAACCGCTCTGCCTGAAGTTCGGCGGAAAGTCTTGAATTAGCATCCGTTTTTTCAGAAATGATAGCATCTTTTTCAAGAATGGCAGCCTCCAGAAAAGCCACTCTTTGTGCGAGTGTTTCAGGGTTAAAATCAGCTGCTTTTTGTGGTGCTTCCATGTATCAAATATACATGTAAACACTGAATTGACAAGGCTTTCAGAAAAATAAATGTAAATTATTTATACAATTTCAAATCGCTTTTTTCGTCTCATTTTATCAAAAGAGAGACCCTCCAGAAGCATTAATAGCTCCTCTCTTTTGATCTCCTTGGAGGAGCCGTTAACCACTGTACAGCGTTCGTACCTGCCCTTTTCCAATCGCTTGTAAAACAAAGCGAACCCATCGCCATCCCAGTAAAGTAACTTGATGTGGGTGCGTGGCTTGTTCAAAAAGATGAAAATATCGCCGCAAACAGGGTCTTTGCCCAGGTTGTTGCGCACAATTCCGGCTAAGCCATCGAAGCCATTACGCATATCGGTGGGCTGGCAACATTGATAATAGCGCAGGTTTGCGCTCAACCCAAGCATTTAGCCGTACACTTTTACGCACAAGCCTCCCGGGAAAGTGAAAACCAGGTGTGCCTGAGCAGCGATTTCGTTGGGTTTCGAAGTTTGCCGAATATCCTCCGATACCTTACCTATGGGTATCAACTCGACAAATTGCGGAAAGCCGCCAGGCATATCCCGCCTTTTGCGAATCCAATACTGAAAACAACTTTTAGAAACACCTACGCCGGAGGCAAACTCACGCATCGTCTTTCCGCTCTTTTTCCACTCATCTACCCTGGCAAACATGGTCGCCTGCTTTTGATTGTTTATCATGACCTGCTTTTTGCGCCAAAGGTAGACTGGCACACTCGGCTATGAAATATGGGGTTGGTGGGGTGGATACGTCTGAAACCTCCCAAAAATAAATGTTTGTTTCCTGTTTC
>CAIRYE010000346.1 GCA_903882765.1 uncultured Anaerolineae bacterium | reverse complement strand
GTCGATTGTGAGCGCTTTAGCCCACAACCACGCGAAACCGCCGTTGGGCAAGGTCAACTATTCACCCTATTCTGCAACCGCTCCTGGGAACCCACTTACGGGGTTGATATTTTTGCCAAAGCTTTTTGCAAAGTCGCTTCTACCCGTAGTGATGTTCGCTTAATGTTACTCGGCAGCGGCTCGATGGAAGAAAAGATAAAAGGCATTTTGTCGGATGGAAAAGTCCTAGATAAAGTACTCTTTCCAGGAAGAATTTCTCAGGAAGAACTACCTAACTATTATCGAAAAGCTGACTTATACATTAGCCCCTCCCACGTGGATGGCTCTTCTGTTTCGTTGATGGAAGCGTTGGCCTGCGGCTTACCAGTTTTGGTAAGCGACATCCCGGGAAATCTACCCTGGGTGCAAGAAAAAATGAACGGGTGGAGTTTTCACGATGATGAAGAGGATATGCTTGCGAATAAGATCCTCAACGCGATTGCAGAACGGGAATCTCTACATGAAATGGGTAAGAAAGCCCGCCAATTAGCTATCGAAAAAGCGAATTGGAAGATCAATTTTCAGGCCTTGCTGCAAACGTATGAAGATACTCTTTCTGCCGAAAAGAGGGATAATTGACAACCACCAAAAACCTCAATATCGTTGCCATCATTCAAGGCCGAATGAGCTCCTCTCGCTTGCCAGGCAAGGTATTGTTAGATCTTGGCGGAAAACCGATGCTTCAACGAGTGGTGGATCGGGTTGCGCTTTCGCGGCTTGTTAGCCAGATCGTTGTGGCTACCAGCAGCGACCCGTCCGATGACCCTATCGGGCGGTATTGCCTAGAACATAACATCGCTTGCCACCGCGGGTCCTTGCACGACGTGTTGGACCGCTTTGAAACCGCCGCAGAACACTATAACGCCGACCTGATCGTTCGCGTGACTGCCGATTGCCCCTTCATCGATCCCAACGTAATTGACCAAGTGATCCAATTGATCACCGATTCACCCGTTGACCAGCCGATCGATTTCTCGGCTAACCGGCTTCCACCGCCCTTTCACCGCACCTATCCCATAGGTTTAGATGTGGAAGTTTGTACAATGGATGCATTGAAGAACGCTTGGACCAATGCCAAAGAACAATTTCATCACGAACATGTGATGCCGTTTTTATACGAAGACGTAGAGTTACGTACCCTAGCGAATGGCAACCAAGTTGGAAAATCAAAGAATGCTTTTTTAGTGGCGATACTGAACAACCAAACTGATTTTGGCGAAAAAAGATGGACAGTGGATACCCCGGAAGATCACCAATTCGCCCAACAATTGATGAGCATGATCAAAAATATCGACTCTTACACTTGGTTAGATCTGCTTCAGATCGTACAAGACCACCCCGAACTAGAAGGCATCAACGCCGACGTGCGGCACAAATCGATGAAAGAAGTGGATGAGAGGGCCAAAAAATGAGCGATATCCTTACGCTTTTCTCCGCGCCAAAACCGTTCAGCGATCCGCATATCAACGTGATCCAACGAAACGCGATCCGCTCTTGGACCTGCCTGCCCAATACCAAGATCATTTTATTTGGCAATGAACCCGGTATAGCGGAGGTCGCGCAAGAACTTGGCGTCACTCACATTAAAGAACTGCCGCGCAGTCCCAGTGGCGCCCCGCTAATGGATTCGATGTTTCGATTTGCTCGAGAAGCTTCGAACACGCCCCTCTATTGCATTGTGAACGCTGATATCATCCTCTTCCCGGACTTTACCGACATCGCCGCCGGTGTGGCAAAGAAAACCGAGCGT
>CAIRYE010000345.1 GCA_903882765.1 uncultured Anaerolineae bacterium | reverse complement strand
GGCGGGGGGATCATTGTTGGTGCTTTAGTGGCAGTGAACGCCTTTGGAGATGTTATCGATCCTTCCTCTGGAAACATCCTTGCCGGAACCCGCAGTGTTGATGTGGGACCGGTTCACCTTGGCTCTGATGGGTATTACGCGGATACGTTGGCGACGCTAAAAACATTCCCAGGGCGATTCATAGCGAATTTGGCGACAAGATCGAATACGGTGATTGGGGTGGTAGCGACAAACGCTAAATTTGATAAAGCGGGAATAACTAAAATCGCGCAGATGGCTCACGATGGCCTTGCCCGAGCGATCCGCCCAGCTCACACCATGCTTGATGGCGACACCATATTTGCTGTTTCAACGGGTTCCAAATCAGCGGATATCAGTACGGTTGGCGCGTATGCTGCGGAAGTATTCCAGGCAGCCTGTGTGAACGCTGTAATGAATGCTGAAAGCGCCGGCGGGCTGCCTGGATTGAAAAAACCTGCGAACTAACTCTTCTTCTTATCGTCTTTAAGTAATCCTGAAAGCACCATACTCACGAACGAAACTACGATCGCGCCAAAGAAGGCGGACATAAAACCATCCACAGTGAAACCAATATGGAAGGTTTGTCCGATTTGGCCGGCGAGGGAAAACAGGAATGTGTTGATAACGAGCAAAAAGAGCCCAAAGGTGAGGATGATCAACGGACAGGAGAGGATCTTGAGGATCGGGCGAACGATGGAGTTGAGCAGACCAAAAATTGCCGCCAACCAAATGAAACCTAGCCAGTTATCCGATTGGGGGGAAATCCCCGGTACGATGGCTACCGCTACATACAACGCTACTGAATTGATCAACCATTTCATCAAAAATTTTGGCATTTTTATTCCTTTCTTTTAAAATAATAATACACGCAATTAAACAACTTTGTTGGTGCTTCCCTTATATTTCATCCAGACCAGGGTACGCTGTTTTACAAACCCCGCCTCAAAAATGGCATCATCATACTCGCCGGGGGGAAATTCGAACACCTGTTTTTTACGATAATCGACCAAGCCAGTTAGGCTGGCAAGCAGGCTCATAAGGATATTATTATTTTTCTGGGGAGGCAAGGTAGCATAGATATGATCTGGTTGCCCCAAAACGTTTCTCACCGCAATACCCCCCTTTAGGTTACCATTTTCAAAGGCAGAGTGTTGGACGACCCTTTCATCACGGAAAAAGCGCTGTACATCCATCCAAAAACCGGGCATGAAATTTCCGATCATAAAACCGTAATACCATTCCAGCTCATTTGGATAGATCTTTTCGTACTGCGGTCGGAGCTTTAGCCAATCTACTAATTCGGATTTTTTTACGATTATGTCATTCGGAGGCAATAAAGTAATTTTGAAATCTGGGGGAAGATTCCAAGATGTATTGGTATATTTCACCTCAAAACCGAGCTTTTTATACAGGTCGATCGCGCCAGGGTTATCCTCGCGTACTTGCAACCAGATGGTTGTGGCTTGCTGGTCGATAGCCTTTTTAATGGCGGATTCTGTCAAATGCTGAGCAATACCCTGCCTGCGATATTCGGGAAGGGTTGCGACATTCGCGATCAGATAGTGACGTTCGCCAATACGGTTGTAAGGGATGAGGCTGACATTGCCAACCAGCTTGCCATTAACCTCCCACACATACCCGGAAAGGGGTAGCGATACCGATTCGATCACGCGCGGAGCCCATGCCAGAAAGCTTTTATCTGTTCCACGGCGGCGAATATTATCAATGGCCGCCAAACCCTCTGTATCTAAGGTGCCAGCAAAACAGGTCTCAATAATATCGGCGACAGTGGGGAGATCATGAAAAATATTCAAAGGCCGTAAATTGCCTTTGTTGCTTGGGGCATCCATTTATCGCGTACCTTTCATAAAACTTATTATATCCTTGCAACATTTCAACGAGCATAATTGAATAAAATAAAGATACTAGTTCATACATAAATCTAACAGGATTCTATAAATGCACTAACAGCCGGTTTGCTATAATGATTTCTGTGTAAAAGTTGAAAGGATGTTTTTCTTATGATGAGATTTGATAGATTCACCGAACGAGCCCAGGAAGCCGCCCAAAGGGCAGCTGAGATCATTCAACGGTATGGGCACAACCAAATCGACACCGAACATATATTATTAGCCCTTATCGAACAACCCGATGGGGTGATCACTCAAATTTTAAAGATCCTGAATGTTGAACCGGAACCTTTGGTTGACCGCATCGACGCGGCGTTACGCTCGACCCCCAAGGCAAATATGTTTGGAGGCGGAGCTGGCCAAATTTTTATCACCCCAAGGGTGAAACGTATCATTGACCTCGCAAACGAGGAAGCGAACAAATTAAAAGACGAGTACATTTCTACCGAACATATTTTTCTGGCGATCCTTACCGAGCGGAATACACCCGCTGCCCGGATTTTAGAAAGCGCTAGCATCACTCGCGATCGCGTTTTTGATGCTATTCAAACTATTCGCGGCGGCCAACGGGTAACCGACCCACAGGCGGAATCACGCTATAAATCGCTAGATAAATACTCTCGGGATCTCACCGCATTGGCAAGAGAGGGCAAATTAGACCCTGTTATTGGTCGTGATAAGGAGATCTTGCGCCTTATTCAGATATTGTCGCGTAGAACTAAAAATAACCCTGTTTTGATCGGTGAGGCCGGCGTTGGCAAAACTGCCATCGCGGAAGGGTTAGCCCAAAAGATCGCCAGCAATGATGTGCCAGAGATCTTGACCGGCAAAAGGGTGGTGGCGCTGGATCTTGGCGCGCTCATTGCCGGGAGCCGTTTTAGAGGCGAGTTTGAAGAACGACTAAAATCTGTTATGGAAGAAGTTCAACGGTCCAATGGCGACATCATTATGATGATCGATGAATTGCACACCGTGGTTGGGGCTGGCGCTGCCCAAGGCGCTATGGATGCCTCGAATATGCTAAAACCAGCGCTTGCTCGCGGCGAATTGCAATGTATTGGCGCGACAACCTTAGACGAATTTCATAAGTACATTGAAAAAGACGCTGCCCTCGAAAGAAGGTTCGCGCCGATCTATGTTGATGAACCTTCCCCTGAGGACGCTATTTTGATGCTCAAAGGTTTGCGTGACCGATATGAAGCTCATCATAAAGTGCGATATTCCGATGAAGCTTTGGAAGCCGCGGTGCATTTGGCTGACCGTTATGTAACCGACCGCCACTTGCCGGATAAGGCCATCGACCTAATGGACGAAGCCGCCGCAAAATTAAGAGTGGCTCTTTATTCTATGCCTCCGGAACTGAAGGAAATTAAAAAAGAGATCGACAAGATCACCGCGGAAGAAGAACAAGCTGGAATTTCCCGCGATTACGAACGCGCTGCGCAGAAGAAGGTGGAGAAACTTAGGTTAGAAGCGGACTACAATGAAAAACGCGATAAGTGGGAAGCGGATAATCACATCGACGAAGTAGTGGATGTGAATGACATCGCGGATGTCGTTCACCAATGGACTGGCATCCCTCTTACTCAAATGCTGGAGACAGAATCGAGTAAGCTGCTGCAAATGGAAGCTAGGCTTCACGAGAAGATCATTGGGCAGGATGAAGCGATCCATGCTATTTCGGATGCGATTCGACGCGCCCGCGCCGGCTTAAAAGACCCCGGCCGACCGATCGGTTCGTTCATTTTTATTGGGCCAAGCGGTGTTGGTAAAACAGAACTTGCCAAAGCATTGGCCGGCTTCATGTTCGATGATGAAGACGCCTTAGTGCGCATTGATATGTCTGAGTATCATGAACAGCATACCGTAAGCCGTTTGTTTGGCGCGCCCCCAGGATATGTTGGCTATGAAGAAGGCGGCCAACTGACCGAAGCTGTGCGTCGGCGCCCCTACCGCGTGTTGCTGTTTGATGAGATCGAAAAAGCTCATCCTGAAGTTTGGAACGCGCTTTTACAGATCTTGGATGATGGACGAATGACCGATGGCCACGGTAATGTGGTTGATTTCCGAAATACCGTGTTGATCATGACCAGCAACCTTGGTACCGAGTATGTCCGCAAGGGCGGTACTCTTGGCTTCTTACAACCTAACTCGAATAGCGAAGAGCGCGATGCTCACGACAAGATCGAAAAAGCATTAAAAGGCTCCTTCAGACCCGAGTTCCTCAACCGCATCGACGATGTGATCATGTTCTCGCCATTATCCGTTGAGCAAATGGAACAGATCGTTGACTTGCAGATGAAGGAAGTACAAAACCGGCTGGATGACTTCAAGGTTAAAGTAGATCTCTCCGCCGAGGCGCGCACCTGGTTAGCGAAACAGGGTTACGACCCCACTTTTGGAGCGAGACCGTTACGCAGGGCTATCCAGAAATTTATTGAGAGTCCATTATCGGTTGAACTGCTTGGTGGTAAATTCAAAGACGGCGGCAAGGTGAAGGTTGGCGTTGCTGATGATAAGATCGTCTTCGCGTAAATAAACAATTCCAATAAAAATAGCGCTGAGGTTTACTCCGCGTTATTTTTATATCTGTCTGCTAAAATAAAGCAAATCTATGGAGACGACCAATGAATGAAAATAAAATGAAAATATCGGGATTAGCAATCACAATCATTGTATTGTTGCTTTTGAGCTGTTGCTGCGTTTTTACGATCGCGACGGGATTAGGCGGTTACTGGCTGTACCAAAATTTGCCAGGAGAAGTGCTTGATACGATCCAACCAATTCTCGATGACCAATTAATTCCTGATCAAATTCTTGAACCTACGCCTACCCCTGGCGAAGTAAACAGGATCCCTTCCAGCGATATCTCAACTGAAACTCTGCTGACTCTCGAAAATGAGATCGTTCCAATCAACGACCCATTGGAACTGGCTTGCCGTTTGGGCGGGAAGTGTAATATTCCTACCGAATTGCTCAGCGGTCCCTATAAGGTTGGCGCGAAACAACAATTTTGGCTGACAAACACCGATAATGTCGAATCCTTTCAGATCGACGCCTCGCTCGAATACATCACCGACCATGCATATTTTTGGGTAGAGGATGGGGTTGAGTTTGATATGACTGAGGCAAAAGACCTGGTAGATGAGTTTGAGAAGAAGATGTACCCAACCAACCGGGAGTTTTTTGGCAGTGAGGCTAACCCTGGTATCGATGGTGACCCTCATATTTATATTGTTTACGGCCGAGGCATTGGCAGCAGCGTCGCTGGGTATTTCTCATCACCAGATGCTTATCACCCATTGGCACACGAGTACTCCAACGCCCACGAGATGTTCGTTTTTAATGCCGATAATTCACCACTAAGTGATATGTATACCTACGGCGTTCTGGCTCACGAATTTCAACATATGATCCATTTTGTTAAGGACCGCAACGAGGAGTCTTGGTTGAATGAGGGGTTCTCTGAGGTAGCTGTGTTGTTGAACGATTATTACCGTGGTGGAGCCGACACCCTTTATATCAACGAACCTGATATGCAGCTCAACGATTGGGGGCCAAATCCTGGAACCAATGGCCCGCATTACGGAGCAAGCTTTTTGTTCTTCTCTTATTTTTTGGATCGATTCGGGGAAGATGCCACAAAATCTCTGGTCCAAGATCAACAAAATGGCTTTGAAAGTATCGATAATGTTTTGAATACTATCAAGGCGACAGACCCATTAACAAACTCTCCAATTTTGGCGGATGATGTGTTTATGGATTGGACTGTTACCAACTACCTTTTGAACAGCGATGTTGGCGATGGCCGTTATGATTACCAAACCTACAAATACGCCACCAATGTGGAGAATGTAAATTTGTTGAACGAGTGCCCAACCGAGATCAATGGAACCGTACACCAATATGGTGCCGATTACATCACCATCAAGTGCGGCGGCGAATACACTTTGCGCTTTGAAGGATCCACCGCCACTACCTTGTTGCCCGAAGACCCCTATTCTGGTGCCCATGCTTTTTGGTCCAACAAGGGGGATGAATCCAATATGACGCTAACCCGGGAGTTTGATTTTACAAACAGCACAGGTGAACTCACGTTGGATTTTCAGACCTGGTACGACCTTGAACAAGATTACGATTACCTCTTCTTGGAAACATCGACAGACGGCGGAGCAACCTGGCAGATCATCACCACACCTAGCGGAACCGACGAAGACCCCTCGGGGAATTCTTATGGCTGGGGGTATAACGGGTCAAGCAATGGCTGGTTCAATGAAAAAGTAGACATTAGTTCATTGGCTGGTAAAAAAGCGTTGATCCGCTTTGAGTATGTGACGGACGCCGCGGTGAATGGCGAAGGGTTCATGATCGACGATATCTCCATCCCGCAAATCGATTATTCAACCGACCTTGAAACAGACGAAGGTGGCTGGATCGGCGAAGGATTCATCAATATTGAGAACATTTTGCCGCAAACTTTTCGGCTGATGTTGGTGAATGAAGATGGGAAGACCGAAGTAAAAAACATAACACTGGACGCAGAACAGACAGCCGAACTGAAGCTAGACCTCTCAAATGCCACCCTCATTGTTAGCGGCACTACTCGGCACACTCGTAGCCTCGCTAACTATCGTTTGATCATAAAATAGACTGTTTTTCAACCGTATAGAGCCTGATAACGATATCAGGCTCTATCTATTTAAGTTAGGGATACAAATAGAATTACCTTTGTGTGGACTTCCCGAATTCTGACAAATGCCCGACATTTCAGATAGATGACGGAAATAGTTAACCCGATCAACGAGCAATAATTTCAACCGGCCAGAATTTTTCCGTTCATCTTTTACGTTTGAGCTTTATATTAAACCAATGCCTTACCGTGCCAGCTAAATAAAAAAATCCCCTTCAAAAAGAAAGGGACTTCGTTCAACCTAATTAGACTTCGACCTACTTTATTTGACCTCGATCATCACGTAGAAAGGATAACCAAACGATTTCCCGCTATCGTCAACCATGATCCATTCGCTGTAGTAGGTACCCTTTTTATCGGGAGCGATCATACTGATTGGCATATCCACTTGCATTCCAGGTGTAATTATGGGATCACGCCCGGAAAAGTAGACAGGAACACCTGATAATTTTTCTCCATTGAAATAAACCAAACCAAATCCTTCATCCCAATTACAAGTGCCAGCATTTTGAACCTTCCAGATCTTGGTAAACCGCTCTAATCGTTTTAGGACGGTGTTATCAGGGATGGTTACATCAGTGATGAAGAGTGAGTTATAACAGGGCTTTACTGGGGTTGCGTTGCTTGGGACCACGATCGAAACACCACCCGTTGCTGTTGGTCCCCCAGCCGGGAGTGTTGCAAGGGGTAAGACACCGCCCGCGGCGATGGTAGCGGTAGCGGGCAAGGAAGCCCCGCTTGGCAAAGCAGTGGTGGTGATCTGCTCGAGCGCGGTTGGCATACTGGTGGGGGTGGATGTGGGCAATTCGGTGGCAGTTGGTTTGGCGGCATCCGTTGCCATTACAGATTCAGCAATTGCGGTTAATTGGACAAACGCGGTGGCCGCGGCAGATGTTTGCACCGCGGCGATATCTTGGGTGGGGGTGGCGTTGGCAAACGGTAATGAACCGCATGCCGATAATCCGATCATCAGAATTAAAGCCAATGAAATTAGCCTCAATTGGTTTTTGTATTTCATACTTCCTCCATACGGACAAACAAATGAATAACAACAGAGATAATTATAACTTAACCCAACCCGGCAAAAAATAAACCCGGAACCATCTAGTTCTGGGTTTATTATGGTGTCAACTACAAGTTAGTGTCGCCCGTTTGAATTTCTGGTGATTAGGGTTATCAATGTATAGATCAAACCAGAGGTTGGTTTCTGGTGTTTGCCATTCTATAGTGACTGATTTTTTACCCGCCGCGTAAAAGACCACCGAACCCTCCAAACCCGAGCCGGTAGCGCCATCACTTCGAATCCAGCGGTAGGTTACAGTACCCGCTTTGTTCGCCGTTATGGTTGCAGTCACAGAATATTTACCATTCGGCGCGGCACATGCGCCCGTGCGAGCCACATCAAAGACTACCTTGGTCACCGCAAAATTACCCGGGCTATCGGTGTATTTGGCAACTCCACTACCAACCGTTATCTCGACATAAAAGGTTTTGTTGTTGGTTCCGCCCGTGATGGGAACCCATGCCCCGTCTTGGTTCTTGATACCCCAGTATCCTTTAAACCGGCCATCTTCAGGGGGAGCCTTTAGCTCGACAGATAGGTCGATATATTCACCAGGGTAGTACAACTTGGCCGGAAACCCGATACTTGTTTGACCTTCCATAGGTGTACCTGAATCAAATTCCAAGGAATAATTCGCGTTCCATAGACATGAGCCTATATTCTGTATTCGCCATGTCTTAATAAAATTTTCACCACGATCAAAGTTTTTACCATCCGGGATGGTCATATCCTGCACAAATAACGCCGAATCGCAAGCAACATATTTTTTGGCGGTTGCTGATGGGATGAGTGTTTCTGTCGGCTGACCAGTTTGAATCGGAAGGATTGATTCTGTTCCCGATGGAAGGATTACGGTTGCCATGGGGGTGGTTGTCGCCGCCGGTAAGGATGGAATCACTTCAACCCCCTCGGTTAGTCGAACCACGACCGTTTCCGCTGCCGCAGTATAGATCGCGTCTGGGCTAAGGGTCGGTGCGCCTTCCATCCCAAGGAGAGCCGCGCAGGCTGTCATCATTAGCGAAATGATGACAGCGATT
>CAIRYE010000344.1 GCA_903882765.1 uncultured Anaerolineae bacterium | reverse complement strand
TGGCGAAAGCCGAGATCATTGATCTGGAAGAAAAATTACCCAAGATCGAAAAAGAGTTAAAAGGCTTACTTGTACCCAAGGACCCACGTGACGATAAAAACGTATTTGTCGAGATCCGTGCCGGCACAGGCGGCGATGAAGCGGCCCTATTTGCCTCAGACCTATACCGAATGTATATTCGCTACGCCGAACGAAAAGGCTGGAAAACGGAAGTAATGTCACTCTCCGAGATCGGCATCGGCGGGCTAAAGGAAATCATCTTTGAAGTAAAAGGCAAAGGCGCTTACTCCAAACTCAAGTGGGAATCTGGTGTGCATCGCGTTCAACGTGTACCCGCCACCGAATCACAAGGACGAATTCATACCTCCGCCGCGACCGTCGCGGTTTTAGCTGAAGTGGAAGACGTAGAGATCACCATCCCTGATAAGGATATTGAGATCGATGTGTACCGCTCTGCCGGCGCTGGCGGCCAAAACGTGCAAAAGAACTCAACCGCCGTGCGAATCACTCATCTTCCATCCGGAATCGTGGTAGCCTGTCAGGATGAACGCTCCCAGCTTCAAAACAAAGAACGAGCTATGTCCATTCTGCGCGCCAGATTGTTTGAAGAAAAAGAAAAAGCTCGACAGCTTGAGCTTGAGGAAACCCGAAAAGATATGGTTCGCTCTGGCGATCGATCAGATAAGATCAGAACGTACAATTACCCACAATCCCGGGTAACTGATCATCGTGTCAATGTCTCCTCTTACAACCTGCCAGTTGTCATGGATGGTGATATCGACCTCTTTATCGACGAATTATCCACCCGCGATGAAGCGGACCGATTAATGACCAGTACTGACGAAGATTAAACTTTAGGCGGCCAAAACCTGGCCGCCTTTTTTATGAAACTTACCGACCTCCGCGCCACCTTTCCCCCATCCATTCCGTTTGCAGACTCGTTAGTGATCCTTTCCGCGATTTCCGGAATCTCCAAAGCCAGTTTGTTAGCCGGTTACGATATTGCTTTGGATGAAGCAAAGCAAAACCACCTAAAACATTCCCTCTCCGATTATGTTATCGGAAAACCCTTACCTTACATACTCGGAGAGTGGGAGTTTTATGGTCTTCCTTTTTTCGTGAACCCCGATGTTCTCATACCCCGGCCAGAAACCGAACTTATCATCGATGAAGTACTAAACTGGGTTTCCAGAACAAAGCCAGCTGAGCTCAACATCATCGATATCGGCACTGGCTCGGGCATTATCCCCATTACCTTGGCTAAAAATTACCCCCAGGCAAATGTTTGGGCATGTGATATTTCTGAACAAGCGCTCAAAGTTGCCGAATCGAACGCAGTCCGGCACAAGGTTGCCAATAAAATTATTTTCAAAAATATGGACTTGCTTCAGAGCGATCAGTTGAGCCAAAAAACCTTTACCATCCTAACCGCCAATCTCCCTTACATCCCAACCAAAACACTGACGAAATTGGACATCTACGAAAAAGAGCCCACCCTTGCCCTGGATGGCGGCCAGGACGGATTGGACCTGATCCGAAAATTGATCCAGCAAATTGCCAGCGCTCAGATGAGCATCAAGTTGATCTTATTGGAAATAGAATATCGTCAGGGAGAAGTGGTACATGAACTCGCTCGGGAGGCCTTTGGTCAAACATCGATCAGTATCGTAAAAGACCTTTCGGGCAATGACCGATTACTAAAGATCGAAAATTTTTCTTAGCGAGAGATAGACCAAGTCGGCTCAACATCGATCGCTAGGCTTGAATATTGATGTTTAATAAACCGGAAATAACCCGCCGCACCGATCATAGCGGCATTATCAGTACAAAATTCAAACTCAGGGAAAAAAACATCCCAGTCTGTATGCTTGGCGAACTCATCACGCAGCTTTTGATTCGCCGAAACGCCCCCAGCAACCAAGATCGATCGAACATGATGTTCTTCCGCGGCAAGAATTGTTTTTTGCACCAAGGTTTCTACCACCGATCGCTGAAAACTCGCCGCGAGATCCGCTTTAGGGATCTCGACCTGATTTTTTTCAAAGTTTCGTACCTCGCGTAAAACCGCTGTTTTCAACCCACTAAAGGAAAAATCGTAAAGCTTATCGGTCCGTGCTTTTGTAAAATTGAAGCTCGTATCATCACCTTGTAAGGCTGCCTCCTGAATCGAAGGCCCTCCCGGATAGGGAAGCCCGATGAGGCGAGCGGTTTTGTCAAAGGCTTCTCCGGCGGCATCATCCAATGTGGAGCCTAATTTCTCAAATTCTAAATGATCCCTCATCAATATGATCTCGGTATGTCCGCCAGAAACCAACAAAGCGATGTGCGGGAAGGCTTTTTCCGCCACCGTTGCGCGGTTCTCACCCGGCTTTTTGACCCAGGAGGAATAGATATGCCCTTCAAGGTGGTTGACACCGATCAGAGGCTTACCCGCCCCAATTGCCAACCCTTTTGCGGCATTTAACCCAACCACCAAAGAGCCAGCAAGTCCCGGGCCGCTGGTTACGGCAATTGCGTCCATATCCGCGAGGCTTAGGTGCGCCTCAGCAAGACATTGCTTGATCACCGGCAAAATACTCAACACGTGCTGACGTGAGGCTACCTCAGGATACACACCACCATAACGGGCGTGAATTTCCATCTGCGATGCCACAACATTAGATACCAAATTTTCCCCATCGATCATAACAGCCGCGGCTGTCTCATCGCAGGAGGATTCGATTGCTAAGATTCGAACGGGAGAGTTTTTTTGCATATATAATTTTCTTCAGATGCTTTTTTGTATCATAACATACCTGAAAAATAAAAATGAATTTCACAGACAATCAAAAAAAACTGATCGAAGCTCCAATAAACCAAAAAACCTTTCTAACCGGCGTTGCCGGCGCTGGCAAAACAACCGCGGCTACTGCCTGGCTCGAAATATTGTTAACCAAAAATATCCCAGCCGACCGCATTCTTCTATTTTCTCCCCAGCGAAGTTACCAAGAACCGTACAAAAATTTCCTATCGCAACAGCCCATCACAAACAACGATATCCAAATGGCAACCCTCGGCGGCTTGGCGAGACGAAATATTGATCTTTTCTGGCCCATCATTGCCGAGCAAGCGGGTTTTTCCCATCCCGATTTGCCGCCTACCTTTTTGACCCTTGAAACCGCCCAATACCAAATGATGTCCATCCTTCAGCCGCGTCTCGATTCTGGTAATTTTTCTTCGGTGATCGTTGATAAAAATCGGTTGTCCAGCCAAATTCTGGATAACTTGAATAAATCAGCGATGGTTTCCCTTGATCATCACTCCATCGGCGAACGTTTGGCAACCGCTTGGAGCGGTGACAAAAATTACCTCAAGGTCTATCAAGACACCCAAGAATGTATCGATCTCTTTCGGGAGAAATGTCTAAAAGAAAATTTATTGGACCATTCCTTACAGATCGAGGTATTTCAAAAATTTCTCTGGAAAAACGATCTAGTTAACCACCATATCCGCGCATCAGTGGATCACATCTTGTACGATAATATCGAAGAGGATTTTCCCGTTTCACACGATATCATCGCTGATTGGTCCAGCAGCTGCCTTTCTACTGTGTTTGTCTTGGATGAAGAAGCCGGGTATAGAAAATTCCTTGGGGCTGACCCAGTATCCGCGGAGCGCTTGAAGGACACCTGTGATGTAGTTCTACCATTCGAAGAATCTGTTGAACAAAAAGATCATTTTAGAACCTTTCGTTTGGGTCTGCAGCGCACCCTCGTTGAGAAACTTCCTTTAGCCACATCGTCGATCAACAAAGCGGATTATCGAAATGAGATCAAGTTTATCTCATCGAAATATTTCCCCGAATTGATTGATAACGTCGTAGACCAGATCGAATCATTGATCAAAAGATCAGAAATCCAGCCATCGGATATCGCCATCATAGCGCCCTATCTAAATGACAGTTTATGGTTCCCACTTCAGCAAAGGCTGACTTCCAAAGGGATCCCAACCAAGGTCCAAAGACCTTCCCGCAGCTTTATTGATGAACCGATCATCAATTGCATGCTTACGCTCGCCAAATTGTCCCACCCAAATTGGAAGTTGATCCCAACGAATACCGATTTTACCCATATGCTTTTTCAGTGTATCGATGGAATTGACCTAGTTAGGGCAAAATTACTGAGCGAAATTGTCTATCGCGGAAACCTAAAGCTGACCTCTTTCCCTCAAATAAACGCAGAGATGCGTAAAAGAATTAAAGATGATTTTGGGCAACAATTTGAAGTTCTACGGAATTGGTTGGAAGAATACAAATCAAATCAACCTCTCCCCCTTGATCATTTCTTTCGCAAACTTTTTGGCGAGGTATTATCACAGCCTGGTTTTCAGTTACATCAACAATCCGGAAATGTTCAAATGATCGCGCAATTGGTTGAATCCATTCAAAAATTCCGACAATCCGTGGACCCTTCCTACAAACCGGATTCGAACGAATTTGTTGCCAAAGAGTATATTGATCTTATCTCCAATGGGATCATTTCCGCCAAGTACCAAGAAAAGGAACAAGAAAGCAGCGGGAATGAAATTATGATAGCTCCTGCTTTTACCTATTTAATTTCAGGAAAGACCTGCAAAATTCAATTTTGGATGGACGCTGGTTCCGTTGGATGGTTTGAAAGGATCGATCAACCTCTTACCCACCCGTATGTGTTGTCGCGAAACTGGCCGCAAGGTAAAAAATGGACCGACTTAGATGAATACGAATCAAATATGGTAACGATGCACAATCTGTTGAATGGCCTGATACGAAAATGTTCGGGCAATATCTTTATTGGTTATTCTCAATACACGGATAGCGGCTACGAACAAAAAGGGCCATTAATTCAAGTTCT
>CAIRYE010000343.1 GCA_903882765.1 uncultured Anaerolineae bacterium | reverse complement strand
GCATAGGCTTCCAAAGCAACCGCAACATCGGTGGAGAATTTGTCATTCTCGTGAACGATAGCGATCTTCTTGGCGTTTGGATCTAGGCTGGTGAGAAGGTCAGCAGAGCCGGTTAGGTAAGCGCTGGCTGGGGTGTACGCTTGGTAAACCAGGGTATAGCCCTTTTGATAGGTGCTATCAGAGGCGGCGCCGGTGGTAACCATGATCTTGCCATATTGTTCAGCGATCACCGCTGAAGCGTCAGCGAGACCGGATGAATAGGGGCTGATTAAGAAATCAGCTTTATCTTCGGTAACTAGTTTGGTGTAAAGCTCTTGTACACGATCTTTATTGGATTCATCATCATAGAATTTCGATTCCAGCTTGACTACGGATCCATCCGCAAGTTTGATACCACCAGCGGCGTTCACCTGATCCATCCACAATTTAAAACCGTTGTTTTGGCGAGTGGATTCAACATTGAGTTTACCGGTGAGAGAAGCGGTGAAACCAATGATGGCTGTTTTTTCTACAACCTGAGCGGGGGCTTCGGCTGGGGCTGCAGGTTCTTCATTGGCTGCTGGGGCTTGTGGTTCCGCGGCAGCAGGTTCTGTGGGGGCAGCTGCGCCGCAAGCGGCGAGCACCAAACTCAGCACAACAAGTAAAGCAAACAGGGCAAAAAGTGAACGTTTCATTCTCAAACTAGCCTCCTTAAGGGCCGAAAAAAATGTGTGCAAACCGCACTATTTCGATAATAAGGATTTTGGGGAAAAATCGAATAAAAAAGGGGAGGTCAAATATAAAAAATTTATAAAGAAATTCTACAAAATCAAAAAGCATCCCTTTTGAAATTTAAGGGATGCTTTTTGACGAAAAATTCAGGGTGTTCATTCCTTCGCATTGGATTATGCTTAGCCCTCGAAGCGATATCCGATTCCGTGTTCGGTCAGAATATGTTTTGGGTTGAGGGGATCGCTTTCCATTTTTTGGCGTAATTTTCCAATATATACACGCAGATATTCTGATTCGTTGCTATATTCCTGCCCCCATACATTTTGTAAAATAGCCCGGTGAGTGAGTGCTTTGCCCACATTTCTGATCAGGTATAAAAGAAGGTTGAATTCAGTAGGGGTTAGGTCGATGTGTTTTCCGCTTACGAACACATTATGGTTGGCGATCTCTACCATTATGTTACCGCGCACAAAGCGTTCTTCATTGGAGGAAGGTTCTTGCCAGCGAGAGCGGCGCAGCACAGCCTGTATACGCCCCATTAATTCACCCACGCCGAACGGTTTGGTTAAATAATCATCAACACCAAGGTCAAACGCCCGCACCTTATCTGTTTCTTCACCCAGCGCGGTTAGGATGATGATCGGCACATTGGATGTTTCGCGAATTCTGCGAGTGGTTTCTAGCCCATCCATATGCGGCATCATAACATCGAGAATAACGAGCTCGATCTCCTCTTGGTAAAAGGATGCTAATGCTTCTAATCCATTTGAGGCGCTTATTACTTTGTAACCGCGAGCTTCCAAATTACGGTGTACAAAATCGCGCAGGATCTTTTCATCATCCACCACCAACACGCATGGAGAATTCATTTGCTTCACTCTACGCGAATCGTTCATGATTCCATCCTTTGAAAAAGAGAACAGGTTTGTTCAGATGTTTTCTGCTTATTCATTCGGTATTAGTGGAATTGAAAAAGCGATACAAGCGCCGCTGCCAAGCTGGTCAACCCAGATCTCACCATTGTGGGCGCGAACTAAGCCCTGACAGATGGCAAGCCCCAGTCCAGCGCCGCTGGTAGCTCGGGCTAAGCCTTCGTCTAACCTATAAAACCGTTCAAAAATTTTTTCACTTTGCTCAGTTGGGATCCCTGGTCCATTATCCATTACGTAAAAGATGATCGAGTCCCGCTCGTGGTTTGCGCGCATTTCAACCTTTACCTCTGCTCCGCCATATTTGATGGCATTTTCAAACAGATTACGCAGGATCGTTTCCAAGCGCATCCTGTCGGCATCCACAAATTCCGCCTCTGCCCCAAGATGGATCTCGCATTTTGATAACTGGGCTTGCCTTGCGGCTTTCATGGCTACGTCGCGCACATCGCACTTTTCAAGCGAAAGCCGAATCGAACCAGCTTCGATGCGAGAAAGGTCTAAAAGATTATTTACAAGATTTGTGAGTCGGTCGGTCTCATCTGAAATTATGGTCAAAAACTCTTTTTGGGATTTACTATCCCACTCTACGTCGTCAGCCAATAGGGTTGATGCGTACCCTTTTATGGAAGCCAAGGGTGTTCGCAGCTCGTGGGAAACCGTAGAGATGAGATTTGATTTGAGCCGATCAACTTCGCGGTCGATGGTAATATCGTGCAGAAGCAAACCACGCCCTAATAGCACACGTTGATTGTCGGTAACCTCGAAGGATTCAACACGTATCTGCAAATCTCGCCCGAGATGAGTGAGGGATAGTTCACCTTTTTGAGCAGTGCCAGCCAAGATCGCGTTCAAGTCAACGATTTCTTTTTCAATGCTCTTATCGAGAATTCGATTCATCACTCGCGCTACTTCAATATCGCTCATATCCTCGTCTGAGAGGTCAGCGATATCTGTTATGTGGTGGTTTGCGTAAATTACTTTTCCTTGGGGGTTGCTAAGGATCAAACCATCTTCCATAGATTCCACCAATGCTTCGAGCCGGCTTGTTTGTTCTTGAAGGCGGGTATCGCTTCTTTCAAAGAGGATGGCGTTTTCAATTGCCATTGTCGCTTGATTCGCGAAGTTGACGATCAGGTTGATCTCATTGGGGGTAAATAGATGTGGCTCAGGCCGGAAAACCAGCAATACAGTTGGAGGGGCATGCTGGGTATTGAGCGGAACACCCAGAACGGAGCGGTACCCTTCCGCGCGAGCTCGAGGGCGCTCAGGCACGTAGGTGGGATCGCTCTCGGTGTCGCTCACCTGAATTGGTTCCCTTGCGCGTAAAGCGCGCATGCTGACTGAAGCGGGTTCGCCTGGCTTTAGGGATAATTGTTCGGTAAATCTTTTAGAGAGACCGCGGCTTGCGCGGATGCGGAATTCGCCGCGTTTTTCATCAAGGGCGATGATAGCGGTTTTTTGAACCTCGAGAAGCCTGCCTGCTTGCTCGAGGATCCTATTTAATACAGTATTTAGATCCAAAGACGAGACAACCACAGCACTGGTTTCCAGTAGGGTAGCCTGTTCCTTCATTCTCGTGTTGATGGAATCTTCCATGCGAAGGAAACTGCGAATCAAGTCTCCTATCTGGTCGGCTCGGTTCGACATGGATCGAATTTGGTTTCTTTCTTGGTCTGCGATCGGTTGATTCATCCCAATCGCTTGGGTTATTGGAGCGAGTTTTTCAATAGGGCGGATCACTCGTATGGAAAGCAACCCCCAAAACGCCAGCCCGATCAAAATAAAGGTAGCGGCGGAGATCTGGGTAATTCGCTCTAAAGTAATTTGGGTCGCGAAAGCGCTTGAGGT
>CAIRYE010000342.1 GCA_903882765.1 uncultured Anaerolineae bacterium | reverse complement strand
GGCGCCCCGCTAATGGATTCGATGTTTCGATTTGCTCGAGAAGCTTCGAACACGCCCCTCTATTGCATTGTGAACGCTGATATCATCCTCTTCCCGGACTTTACCGACATCGCCGCCGGTGTGGCAAAGAAAACCGAGCGTTTTGTACTCATGGGGCAGCGCTGGGATCTTACTGTCACAGACCTGATCGATTTCTCCCCCACCTGGGTAGCTGAACAACAAGAGCGCATCACCCAAGAAGGGACGCTCCATAAAGCGGTTGGCTCAGATTACTTCCTCTTTCCAGAAGCGTGCTACAAAGACCTGCCAGCCTTCACGATTGGCCGGGCAGGGTGGGATAATTGGATGATCTATTCTGCCCGCAAAAACGGGTTCCCCGCCATAGATTGCACCAAAGATATCACCATCATCCACCAGAACCACGATTATTCGCACCTGCCAGGCGCCAAACCGCATTACGATCACCCAGAAACGCTTACCAACATCGCCCTAGCTGGCGGCCGTGTTACCACCCGCTTCACTTTGTTCGACGCGAACAAACAACTCGAGAACGGACAGATCAAAAACAAAGGCCTCAGTCGCAGGTCGATCTGGCGTGCCATCGAGTCGTTCCCCTTTTTATTTTTGGGGTCAGAAAAACTTTCCAATTACCTTTGGGTGATAGGAAAAAAATTAGGTTTAAATCAATAAGGAACTCGCATGCGAAAAGGTCAAAACCCCGCCAAGTTTGTGAACCAAGTAGTAAAACCCGAAAAGATAACGGTCGCGTTACTAAATTACATTCCCTTTCTCAGTGGTTTTTACAAAGAAGCACTGGAAGTACTAAAACTCAGCCTAACCTCCATGCGGCAAGACGCCGGCCTGCCGTTTGATCTCATGGTGTTTGATAACGGCTCTTGTGAAGAAGTGCGCGATTTTTTAGTAGCTGAAAAAGAGGCTGGAAAGATCCAGTATCTGATCTTATCCGAAAAGAACATTGGCAAAGGGGGAGCTTGGAACATGATGCTGGCCGGTGCCCCTGGTGAGATCATTAGTTACACCGATAGCGATGTTTTGTTTTACCCAAACTGGTTATCCCGCTCGGTTCAGTTACTTGAAGGCTTCCCAAAGGTCGGCATGGTTACTGCCCGTCCATTCCGCACCAATCCTGACCTACACACCAGTACCCGCCAATGGGCAAACGATCAAGCAGCTGTAGAAGAAGGAAGTTTCATCCCGTGGGAAAAATTCTGGGAATTTAATCGGTCCCTAGGGCAGGATGAGGAAGAAAACCGAAAGATCTATGCGGATACCCGCGATTGGAAGATCACACATCATGGGATTACCGCCATTGCTGGCGCTTCCCATTGGCAGTTCACGGCTTACAGATCTGTTTTGGCGAACTTTCTACCTTTTGATATGGATAAGCCTATGGGGCAAGTAAAACAACTTGATACCCGCATGAACGAAGCCGGCTACTTACGCCTTATGACCTCAGACGCGTTAGCCATGAACTTATCGAACACCACGGACTATGTAAATGGACCAAGCACGCATAAGGTCGAAAAACCAAAACGATCTTTAATGAAAAAGATCGTTGGGTTTAGTTTAATTAAGAAGGTCTTGCTTTCGATCTACGATCAGATCTTTAAGTGGTACTACGCATAACCTGTTCGTAAAACGCCAGTGCTTTTTCCATTCCACTAGTGTATTCCGCTCTATCACGAATCATAATTTGGTTCATTTTTTTGGCAGCAATGCGTAAAGGTTCATTCCTGATCGCCTGAACTAGCCTCTCAGCGAGGTAGGCTGGCTGGGTAGCGTCCACCAAGTATCCATTTTCTCCATCGCTGATCCACTCGCGGATCGACTCAATATCCCCGGCAACAGGGAAGCACCCGCAGGCGATGGCCTCGATCAGGCTGTTCGGTGTTCCATCGTGCGTAGTAGGAGAAACAACAATGCTGGCGTTACGAAAAAGCTCAGCCAAAAGGGATTGGTCCAACGCGGGCAGTAATTCCACCGCGTCTGCGATTCCTAACTCATCGATCCATTGCAACACTTGGGGTTCACCTGCCATGCCCGGACAAACGAATTTCGCTTGGGGGTATTCCCGCAATACCAGCGGGATCGATTTGAAAAAAGAATCGTTATCCACATAGGCCCTAAACCCGCGCGGGTTTACAATCAACGGCTGCGCTGGCGAGTTATCCCCCGCGTAGAAAATATCCGATCTGATGCCGCCGGACCCAGGAATGACCAAAACGGGCTTCTCCTCAGAAAAACCATATTGCTTCGCCAATCGAACATCGCGATGGCAATCGGTGTGTAAGGCGGTTGCCACCTTCATTGCCCACTCTGTGTAATGGCGCATCACGGAATTTGATTTGGCATGCAAGGTAAAATCGTTTCCCCACACCGAAATCACCAGCGGAACCAAGCTAAACGCATCGGCGGCGACCATTCCCTCAAATGGGATACGCATCGCGTGCACAAGATCAGGTTTTTCCTCTTCAATGATCCGCCGCAGTTGACGAGCGGCTTTTGAAATAGAGGAGGGGCCAAGCCATTGCTTTACGAGAGTTCGTAGTTTTAGGGTGCCAGCTCCCCAGAGCTTGCCTTTAGATAAGGAAGAATTTGTTTTTAGAGAAGAAAAGGCAACAGGGAGGTCAATTTTTTTACTTAAGTTAAGGGTTGGGTCGCATTGGAAGGTGGTGGCAAGAATCACTTCATCGCCCCGCTCACAAAAATACCGCATCCAATTTACAGCGGTAGGCGAACGGCCATCTGCTACAAATAAAATTTTCATTGTTCTTTCGTCCCTATAAACCACATCCGCTTGATAAAGTTGTCTTTTTTAATGAATTGGTGAAACACCGCTACAAGGATATGTTGGAAAACCAACAACATTAACACTGTGGAGAATGCCCCATGCCAGGCACGGGCAGGATATACGCTGAAATCGGCAGGGATGGAGCCTTCTGAGCCAAAAAAGATCACCGCTGGCAGCCCGGCTGGAAGAGATATGGCGATTCCAAGCGCTGCCATCAGGATGGTACCGAAATACAGTAATGGGTGGACGAATTTGTCCATTTTATCCAAGATAAATTGTTGACGCGGGGTTTGATTTTTATCCTTGCTCCAGAAGAGCGGTTTGTTATACACCCATACCCGCATCGCCAACCTGGCTAAAACCAATAGCAGGATCGCTCCCCCCAATACTAAGTGCCATCCTAAGGGGATCCATTTTTTTTCAGGGCTCGAAATGGAATTGAGGCTGACTAACCCAATGAAAAAGGTTGTGATTACCAATACTGCCATTAACCAATGCAGCGCAACCCACAGGTTCCAAAATTTTCTTTTCATCTCTTTATTTTAGCTCAGCCAGATGGCCGCAAGCATTGAATTCTTGAATAAACAGCTGACCATCTTGGATGACTAGATCGCTATAACAAGCGTGCGTGACGAATACATCCAGATCAGCGGTGCCAAATTTTGCGCCAAGAAACTTTAGGATCGCTCGTAAAGAACCGCCATGGGCTACCATCAATATTGTTTTGCCATCGTTATCTGTCAGGATTTCTTTTAGACATTCCTCTACGCGAACGCAAAATCCCTCATATGTCTCGCCGCCTTCAATGGTATAGGTATGATCCTCCAACCAGATCTTCACTTCGTCCGGCCATAACTCAAGCCCTTGAGAAAGGGTGTTCCCCTCCATTTTTCCGAAGTTGCGCTCGCGCAAGCGGGCATCAATGTGAACAGGAACAGGACGGTTGTTGACGATCACCTGCATCGTCATTACGGCTCGTTGTAAATTACTACAATAAACCACATCGAAGTCGATCGTGTCCATTTGCTCTACCAGACTTTTAGCCATTTCCATGCCATACGCCCCAAGAGGCACATCTGTTACGCCATGGCAGCGTTCCTCCTGATTCCAATCTGTGAGCGCGTGCCTTACTAATATCAATCGTGTCATGCTTTTTCCTTAGTCACTTCGATTCTACCCACTTTTCCACTCAAAACCAATCGGATTAAGGTTAATTTTCGTATATTGGAGAAAAATAATTGAGAACAACCTTATCCCCTACCACTCAGAGCATTTCGGAAATGGTCTCGGCCCAATGTCCGGTTTTTCCCGCTTACCAAAACAAGGGAGCGGAACGCGCGTGATCAGGCATGGATTGGAGATACTAAAAACAGCCGGGCACCCCTTTGTGATCATTTTAGGCCACCCAACCTATTATCCTCGTTTTGGTTTTGTTTCATCATCAAAATATGGAATTAAATGGGAGAAAACCGTACCAGAAGATGTGTTCATGGCTCTTGAATTAACCCCAGGCGCACTCGATAGGTTCAACGGAATCGTTTACTATCAACCTGAGTTTAACGCTGTATGAAAATTTGGTGATTTGAAGAGCATATTTAAAAATCGCTACCATAAAGAAAATGAGGGAAAATTAATTCAATCAACCACTTGGTAAGTATTCTTCAACCCATTGGTTGATTTCAATTCAGGTGCCCTGAAACAGAGGAGTTGAATATAGTATTAGGCGCGTAATCAATACACCAATGGTTATAGAGCCAAAAAAACACATAATTTAAATATGGTTTTTCAATATTTACCTTCACTTAAGGTAAATATCGAAAAAACAACCGGCAGTATTCTATTCCTGATGATTAATATTGAGAATAAAAAGCCTTAGAATAATCATCTTTTGTTGAATTTAGGCATCCCGAAGCGATTTACCACGGTTTACCACCCCCATTAAATCAAATATAATTGAACTTACTACTTATTTACCTACGGAACATCAGCACCTTTAGAGGATAGGATGAAAATTAGAATTTTTGCTTTTGTAATGAGCATACTTTTCGTAACCTTAGCGTGCGGTCTCAGCAACACCATTTCTTTAGATCAAAACAGCGTCGCGACGGTCGTGGCGGCAACCCTCCAGTCTATGGCTAATGAAGTAAACGCAGTGGTTACCGAACCTTCCATTCTTCCGCCCGCGGCAACGGACGCACCCGCAATCGAAACAAACGGCATCGCTTTTTCATTCCAAAACGTATCAATCGTGATCCCACCTGGGTTGGCAAATGCTGCCAGTGGTGAAATGCTCCCCGAAATGAACGAAACGAATAGCGGTCCATGGGATATCGCGCCAGAACACATCCTGATTACACTAACAGGGTACCCACTTGTTCGTGAAGGTTATGGCCCTTTGATCCATATTTATCCAGCTGATCAATATTTTTTGGTCAACCAAGGGGGTGAAAACAGCCTAACGCGGCTGCGCGCGGTATTGGCTAGCCCGGCTGCGCCACTTAACAATGATATATTACCAACTGTGCCATTTTATAACGCCGCTCAACTCTACGCCGCTCAAGCAGGTCTGTTGAAGTTTCAAAACGGGGAAGGGGTACGTATGATTTCAGAATCCGCCCAATACCCCGCGCCAATTATCCGAGACCTAAGCTATTATCACTTTGAAGGCTTGACCTATGATGGTAAATTTTATATCGTAGCATTATTTCCTGTAATCGTACCTCTCGAGGCAACCGAGGACAATCCTTCAGCAGATGGAATTCCCTACCCGGTAGATAGGGAAGATGAATCCGCCTTCACGAATTATTACCAAGCCATCACCGATAGGCTCAATACCGGCAGCCCTGAGTCCTTCCAACCGTCGCTTACCGATCTTGATACTTTGATCCAATCCATCCAGATCATGCCGTGATCCTCCCATATAAGGCATAGGTTAGGATTAGGAGTCGGTTGATGGCTCTAATGGTGAGGTATCCGCTGGGAGAGCCTGATTCTGGCAAACCGTACTATCCTGTGTTCAACTTGCTTTATAAATGGTGTGTTTTAGCAAGCTATTCGCAAGGCCCAGTATCTCATCGCGCATATAAACATTTTCCTGCCAGAGTTCCGGTATTCCCTCACGTCCGTAATACGCTCCCGCGATCTGCCCACAGATCGCGGCGGTCGTATCCGCGTCATCCCCAAGGTTGGTCGCCAGCAACACCGCTTCTTTATAACTATTGGAATGATGAAAACACCACAAGGCGGCTTCTAGCGATTTGACAACGTAGCCAGAGCCTTTGATCTCCAAGTCGGTTTTTGATAAATAGGAACCTTTTCCAATTTCTTGGATCGAGGTAGAGGATATTTTTTCAAGATCGTTATTAAGCAGAATTGACTCTTTGGAAGACCCATTGAGTGCTTTGACCAACATACCGCCAAACAACCTGCTGGCATCGATGCATTCGGCAGTCTTATGAGTAACTTTTGAACTTTCGGCGGAAAAATCCATCGCCTTTTCAATATCATCAGCAAAGAAGATGGGAACCGGGGCTAAACGCATTAGGCATCCGTTTCCGGCGGAGTGAAGATCCGATGAACCGCTGAACGGATCGCCAGATTTTTCAAAAGCAACCAAAGCGTTCTGTGTTGTTATCCCAATATCAAAGCACCGCCCGGTACTCGAATAATAGCCTTCTCGATACCAGCGAACATAGCGGCGCATTTGGTCCTTGGCGTCAAAGGTTTGCAGCTCAGCAAGGCTGGCGGCAAGGCATAACGCCATAGATGTATCATCCGTCCACTGACCCGCCGCCAAATGAAATGGACCACAACCCACCAGATCTGTAACAGGCTCAAAACTACCTCTCGGCGAAAATTCTACAGTCGTGCCAACCGCGTCCCCGATCGCTAATCCTAACAAGCACCCTTCCGCTCTGTTCAATGTCACCATTTTCATTTCCTCCACTGCTTAAATT
>CAIRYE010000341.1 GCA_903882765.1 uncultured Anaerolineae bacterium | reverse complement strand
GCTGCGGAGACATCACTAAAGCGAGCCTTAGAGTTGGATCCTAACAACGCCCTAGCCCATGCTTATTACTCTGAGTTTTTAACCGACCAATACCTTGAAGGGTTGGGCGGCTTGGATATCATCGATAAGATGAGTGAAGAATCACGCATCGCTCTTTCATTGGCTCCTGGTCTTTTTGAGGCGCACCGAGCTCGAGGGTACGTTTTCGAGGCTACTGGCAACAACGCTGAAGCGATCAACGAATATGAGTCAGCGGCTACCATCCAAAAAAACCTCTCCGATATTTACCTTTCCCTTGGCCGTGTTTATCGAGCTTCTCAGGTAAATGATAAGGCTGTAAACGCCCTAACCGTGGCTAACCAACTCAACCCAAGTGATCCAAACCCCTTGCTGATCATCTCACGTATTTACGCAAATATTGGTGAAAACGCCAAGGCTGAACAGTACGCTCAGCAGGCAATGAAGATAGCTCCAACCGACCCCAATTTACGCGGCAATTTGGGTGTAATGTTATATAAGAATTTTAAATGGGAGCTAGCAGCGGCCGAGCTAGCATTAGTGGTAAACGGCGGCACAGACGCGGAAGGGAACGTTGTAGAAAAGTTGGAGCTAGTGGCGGATTCCTTGCGCATCCCCGAATACTACTTCACATTTGGTCTTACTTTGGTCAAAATCGACCGTTGCGGCGAGGCTATCCCGATCTTCTATAAGATCATCGATACTGTTGCGCCTACCGATGAGATCTCGCTTTACAACGCCAATGAGGGTATCAGGTTATGTACCGAGAAGGTCAACGCGACCCCATCTGGACCTGCTGTTGAAGGTGACCTAACCCCCGCGATTGAAATCGAAACCGCGTTGCCAGACACGCTTACCCCTACCCCTGCTCAATAATCTATGAGAGCCCCTGAGCGCAGGTCGTTATTTAATAAACGACCTCAAAATAACTTTTACCGAATTTTTCTTTACCTGATCGTCATCATTGCCGGCTTAGGTGTATATATTGGCGTTGGCAAAGGGAATATTAAGAGTGTTGGCTATCAAACCCCTACGCCAACACGAACATCCAACTCGTATATTTCAGAAGGTGACGCTCACTTTGGAACAGGGGATCTGGAAGCGGCAATCGCTTCCTATCAAAAAGCACTTCTGATCGACCCCGAAAACTCGGATGTATGGGCAAATCTCGCCCGTCTTCAGGCGTATAACTCCTCCTTAAAAACAACAGATGAAAGCCGTATAACTACCTTAAAAGACGCGCTGGCTTCTATCAATAAAGCCAAAGAACTTGCCCCCGATAATAGCAATGTGGCTGCTATTAGGGCTTTTGTTTTAGACTGGAATTCAAGCTCAACGGTTGATAAGGAAGAAGCGGATAATTTGTTGATCGAAGCTGACCAAGAAGCCATCAGGGCTTTGAATTTAGACCCGACCAATACCTTAGCTCTAGCCTATTATTCTGAGATCCTCATTGACCAACAGCGGTTATCCCAAGCTGAACAAAATATCAAGCTAGCAGCAGAAGGCGGACAGGACATAATGGATGTCCATCGTATTTACGCTTACCTGCTCGAAAGCCAACAACAATATACCGCGGCCATTGAAGAGTACAAAAAAGCCATCGCGATCGCCCCCAACATGACCTTTTTGTATGTTAGGATCGGGGCAAATTACCGCGCCCTTGCTTTTAATAGCATTGACCCTGAACAAGCCAAGCTCTATTATTTCGACTCGCTTGATTATTTCGACAAGGCAGCTTCGATCAATGAACAATTAGGTGTGAAAGATCCATTACCTTATTTATCCATTGCCAAGACCTACTCGCAACTAGGCGATTTTTATATTGCTGGACGTAATGTACAAAAAGCGCTTTCCTTTGATCCTACCAACCCGGATGTGTATGGACAGCTTGGCATCGTGTTTATGCGCTCCCGAAATTTTGAAGGCGCTATCCCCGCCCTAAAATGCGCCATAAAAGGCTGTACCGCTCAGGAAAGCTGCGAGGCTCGCGGTGGCTGTGATGTAGGGGAGGTAGGGGTCGCGATCGAGGGGCTTGAGTTGACCTCTGGCAGTATTGTTTATTATTACTCTTACGTTTCCAATCTGGCAGCGCTTAGCCGTCCTCGCAATAATCTTTGCCCAGAAGCATTCGAGGTCATCAAAAAAATTCGGGATGAAGGTTTCGGGTCAGATCAGATCGTGAGCCAGATATTGAAAGAAAACGAGAATATCTGCGCTATTGTCAATGCTGGGGGGGTGATACCCACCGCCACTGGCATGGCCGTTGTAACGCCAACACCCCAGTTTACCCCCACCATCACCTTTGCCCCAGCACCGTAAGCCCCTATCTAGGGCTTCTCGACCAAAGCTGATCGCCTCGCGTCACTAAAGCGCCTTCCCCCGTTTTTCCACCACGTCAGGCGATCCTCCGCTCGTTCCGCTATCCACCTCTCTGTGGATCCAACATGTCTGGGCGTCTGTCTTGGTTAAGCCAAGTCGCCAAAAAAACGCTGATCCGATTTCGGGCATTGCTGTTTGGGTGGTCCATAGCGGGACCAAGATCAAAATTTCCTATCAACGACATGGATATGCATGTTGAAAATAAAACCCTGGGCAACCAGCCAAGATCAGCAGGGCAACCCAGGGCGGCGGGAGTTATCCACGCATTATGATGGTTGGTACGGCCGTTATTGCCCAATCGTATCTAAGTATTCGATCACCTTCTCGTACAGCAAGGACTTGGCTACTTGGCCGCTACCTGTAGTTTGTCCCGACGCCGCAGCGGTAGCCTGGGAGGCGGCTTTTTCCGCTTCCGTTTTTCCACTCCCGGACCCGGGAACTTTGGTTACGCCCGGGATGGGTGTGGGAAGGACAATACCAAACTGCGCGTAATACCCTTGCAGATCAGCGTTGGTGATTTCCATCGCCTTGATCGCCTGGAGTTGTTCCGGGCTCAGCGCAAGCGCGATCTGATCCTGTACGGCTGTCAGTTCCTCGCTGGCGGTGGTGTCATCCCCACTTAGGGACATGATTGCTTGCAAAAGTGGTTTTAATGCCGCGGCTTGTTCAGGGCTGACGGTCTGTGCCGTTCCATCCATAAGCAGGATACCGTACGCCAATTGGCTGCGCAGGTTGGCGGCGTCCGCGAATTCGGTGGTGAGGATACTTGTCGCGGCGGAGGTTGGCGCGGCTGCCGTGGCGCATGCCCCCAGCAGGGAAACGATGAACAGAGCAATGCTAATGGCTAGGATTTTAGTTTTCATGATCGGGTCCTTGAATTTTTATTGGATACCTTGCAGATAAGTGATGACAGAGGTTGTGATCACAGCGGAAAGTCCACTTTCTCCTTGCACGGAGCCGGTCTTTCCATTGGCGGCCTGTCGTGTGGCTCGGGCATCGGGTGACAAGCCTTGCCCCTGTCCCATCCCACCTTCACCGCTGCCGGTACCCAAGGTTACGTTGTTTTCTGTTGCCCAAGTCTGAAGGTCGGTTTGGGAAAGTTTCAGGGCATTGATGGCGGTGATCTGTTCAGGGCTGAAGGATCCTTCGATCTGGTCCAACAAGGCTTCGGTTTCAGCGACGGCGCTGTTGCCCGATTGGCTCATGGTTTGCAGCGCCTGCCAGAGCAGAACCATTTCGGCAGCCTGCCCGTGGGTGACCGCGTTGTTGGTTTCAGCCAGTTTTAGGGTTCCAAAGGCCAGCAGCAGGCGTTGGGTAAGGGTGTTTTCGTAGCTGGTGTCCAACGCCACGGATTGGGTGATAGGGGTGGCGCTATCGGCGGGTGCTTGTTGTGCGGCGGCAGGCTCACTTTGGATGGGGAGTTGACCATTTGGGGTTGGGGTGGTGCTGCCGCAGGCGGCAAGCAATAAAGCCAGTATTGTGGTTAGGGTCAAGATGGTTAGTCGTTTCATGGTTATTTTCCTTGTTGTATAAATTTATTCGTGCCGAAGTGCAACGATGGGGTCCAATTTGGCAGCCTGGGTGGCCGGGTAATAGCCAAAGAAGATGCCGATGATAGCTGCCGCTCCAAATGCAAGCGGGATGGATTCGGGAACTATGGCAGTTTGCATAGATCCGAGTGCGCCAAACATGTAGGATCCGCCTACCCCCAGGGCAACCCCTACCACGCCTCCCACTAGGCTTAGGATGATCGCTTCGAATAGGAATTGCAGCAAAACATCTGATGGGCGAGCGCCCAGTGCTTGGCGTAAACCGATCTCACGGGTGCGCTCGGTAACTGAAACAAGCATGATGTTCATGATGCCTATGCCGCCAACCAGCAACGATACACCCGCCACCCAGGCCAACAGGTCGCGGAAGGCGGCGGTGGTGGCCTCTTGTGTGGCGATGATGTCGCTTTGGGTTTGCACGGTAAAATCTGGTTTTGAGGCTTCCACATCGTGCCTTTCGGCTAGCAATACCGTGATCTGGTTGATGATGCTATCGATCTTTTCGGGGCTTTCGGCTTTGACGTAAATAGTACGCACACGGTCTCCGCCGATGGTCATGGTGGTCATGTACTTTTGGAAGACCAAATTGATCGGTAAATAAACCCTTCCATCGTAATCTACATCGGCAACCATGCCTTTTGTTTCCATCACACCAATGACGGTTAATTTGGTGGTTCCCACTGTTACGGTCTGTCCCTTGGGGTCGTCCGCACCAAACAGGTCGGTGGCAATACCAGCGCCCAGCACAACCACTTTGGCTTTGCGCTCATCTTCATCGATGGTAAAAAAGCGTCCACTCTCAACGGCATAATCGCGCACGGAGGGGAAGTCGCTGGTGACACCGATGGCGGCTATGGAATCCAATGTAAGACCATTGGCCTTAACGGTTTGGGCGGCGGGGGCTTGCTCGGCGGAGAAGCCGGTAATGCCAACCAACTGCTCACCAATGAAGGTCGCGTCATCCATGAGGAGTGTACGTGACGCGCCTGGAATACCCCTAGCTGGGGAGACGATGATCAGGTTGGCCCCCAAGGCGTTGATCTGTTCAGCGATGGCGGCTTCGGTGCCGGCGCTTACCGCCAACATGACGATGACGGATGCCACGCCGATGATGACGCCGAGGGTGGTTAGGAAAGACCGTATCTTGTTGAGCATCAGGCCTTCCCAGGCGGAACGGAGAATTTTTTGCGGTTTCATTTATTTTTCCTATGCGGCATTATTGGCGGCTATCGGCACAATGGCCGTCGTTGACGATCTTGCCATCACGGACGCAGATGGTGCGCTGGGCATGGGCGGCGATATCGTGCTCGTGTGTGACCATCACAATGGTCACGCCCTGGTGATGCAATTGATGCAATATGCCCATGATCTCGACGCTGGATTTGGAATCGAGGTTTCCGGTGGGTTCATCGGCCAGGATGAGCGGTGGGTGGTTGACCAGTGCTCTGGCTATGGCAACCCGTTGCTGTTGGCCGCCCGAAAGTTGGTTAGGGTGGTGATGCAGCCTCGACCCCAGCCCCACGGATTCGAGGGCGGCGATTGCGCGGGCTTCCGCCTCTTCATCGCCGATATCTTCAAGCGGGTTGTAAAGCATGGGCATCATCACGTTTGTCAGGGCGCTGAGGCGGGGCAGAAGGTTGAAGGATTGGAAGATAAAACCCAGCTTTTGGTTTCTAACCTCGGCCAATTCGTTTTTGGTTAGTTGGCTAACATCGCGCCCATCTAATACGTAGGCGCCGCTGCTGGGCCGGTCCAGGCAACCGAGGATGTTCATCAGGGTCGATTTTCCGGAACCGCTTGGCCCCATGATGGCGACGAACTCGCCGTGTTTCACTTCCGCATCCACCCCGGCCAGGGCGTACACGGCGCCTTCGTCTTCGCCATAAACTTTTGTCATGTCGCGAATTTCGATCAGGGATTCGGTCATCATCATTTCCTGTCTATTTGGTTTCCACGGTGCCGGTACTTACTACATCGCCGGTCTTTAGGCCGCTCAGGATCTCGGCGTTGGCAAAATCGCGCAGGCCGATCTCAACCGGGGTCAGCTTCAGCGATCCATCGGGCTGAACAACGAACACGGCGTACGATCCGGGGGCAAGTTCACGCAAGGCTTGGACAGGTATGATCAGGGCATTTTTTGCCTCGCCGGCGATCACTTCCGCTTCCACGGTCATCCCCGCCAACAGGGTTATGGTGGGTTCTTTATCTAGCGATCCCCAAACCACTACCAGCGGTGTGCCATCGATCACCTGTAAAACACTTTCGATCATGGTAACTTCACCGTTCAGGCTGGTCTCTGGGTAGGCGTCCAGGGTGTAAACCGTCTTGTTCCCAACCGATAAGCCGGCTAGGTCGGTTTCATCCATGTAAAATTTCACCTTCAATTCATCCAAGGCTACCATGGTCATTACCGGGCTGGATGTTACGCTTTGGCCTGGTACCAGGCTAAAACTTACTACTACGCCGTCAAAGGGGGCGATCAGACGGGCTTCTTCAAGGGACAGACGTGCGCTTTCATAGGCAAGGTATTCGGTTTTTATCTTTGCCAGGGAAGTGCCATCAGCAGCCGAGAGTGATCCTTCCAGGGCGTCTGGGTCACCGCTGACCACAAGGTCGTAAGCGGCTTGGGCATCGGTGAGGGAAAGGCGGGCTCGTTCCAATGTGGCGCGTGCCATATTAATGTCATTAGGAGTTGGTGGAATCACCTCGATCATTTCTTCCTCGGTGATCTCATCGATCCAAGTGGCTGTAAAGTAATAGGGAAGGTAATCGAAGGAGTATTTGCCTTGCGCCGCTTTTAGATTATTTTCGGCCGAGATAACCATTTTTTGGGCGGCGGTTTTGTCTGCTTCGCTGACGGCTGCCGCTACCGCGGCTTTAGCCTGGCTTAGTTTGGTCTCCCAATAATACACATCTGGACTGATGAGGTATTGTAGGGTGGTAAGGGCAGTATCGTATGAGTCCTCGGCGGTGGCCATATCGATCTGGTAGGTGGCCAGGCCGGCTGGGGTAAAGAGCGCGTTCAGATTGGCCTCCGCCTGACGGAAAGCCAATTGCTGAGTTTGGTCTTCCAGCCTGGCTAACACATCACCTTTTTTTACGGTTTGGCCGGCAACCACATCTACCTCGGCTACAATGCCACTAGTGCGGAAACCCAGGTCCACCTGGGCAGATGGCAGGACATTCCCGCTGCCGGTGGCGCTAACCATCAGGTCACCGGTTCGGACCTTGGAAGTTTGCAAAGCCGGCTCGGTTGCGGTTGCCGCGGCCTGAGCGCTGCTTTGGTACCAGCTATAACCACCGGCAAGGGCAGCCAGCACGGCGATGCCGGCAAGGATCAGAAAGGTGCGGTTTTTCAGGATAGGATTTTTCATCTGTGATTCTCCAGGGGTTGATTTTTATTGTGGGTATTATAAAAACGGTTTGTAAAGCACTAGGTGATTTTTTGTAAAGAAATTGTGAAGATACGCACGAAGGGCTGCCTCCCGATAAGGCAGGGACAGGCTAGAGGATGATGTATGCGTAGGCCAAGGAAATTTATGTCCCACTCTTCCCGTCAAAGATAGACCATGACAGTGGAGTCTGGTATACCGCCAGAAGCACCCTGCCGACCCCCAAATATCAGAATCGTATAAGAAAACATCCCCTTGACTTGACGCAAGCCCACGGCAAAGGTAAGATATATTTAGCACTCGGCAAGCGGGAGTGCTAAAATAATGCTTATTTTTTAGATAAAATCTATTTTGGAGGAAACTATGGCAATTTCAGTAAAACCACTCGGCAACCGCGTTGTTGTTGAGCCAACCGAACAAGAAGACGTGACCGCAAGCGGCATCTATGTACCCGATAGCGCCAAAGAAAAACCCCAGCAAGGCGTTGTGTTAGCCGCTGGCCCTGGCGATAGAGATGACAAAGGTAATCGTATTGCCCTGGATGTAAAAGTTGGCGATAAAGTTCTGTTCGCAAAATATGCCGGAACTGAATTGAAACTGGATGGCAAGAAACTACTTATCCTGCGCGAAACCGATCTTCTCGGTATCGTAGGTTAATTTTTATTTTTCAGGAGAATAAAAGATGGCTGCAAAACAATTAGTATTTACCGAAGAAGCTCGCCGTAAGCTAAAGAACGGCATGGATGTTGTTGCCAACGCTGTTGGCACTACCCTCGGCCCCAAGGGCCGAAACGTCGCGATCGATCGCAAATTTGGCTCCCCCACCATCACCCACGATGGCGTTTCCGTTGCCAAAGAGATCGAACTCGAAGATCCTTTTGAAAATATGGGCGCTCAGCTCCTCAAAGAAGCTGCCCAGAAGACCAATGATATTGCCGGTGATGGTACCACTACCTCCACCGTTCTCGCTCACGCGATCGTAAGCGAAGGCCTCAAGGCCCTTGCCGCCGGTTACAACGCTATGCTGCTCAAACGCGGCATCGAAAAAGCCGCCGACGAGATCGTCGCTCAGCTTCGCAAAACCGCTGTCAGCATCGATACCGCCGAAGAGATCGCCTCTGTAGCCACCAACTCGGCTGCTGATCCCGAAATTGGCAAGCTCATCGCCGATGTAATGGACAAAGTTGGAAAAGATGGCGTTATCACCGTTGAAGAGAGCAAATCCATGCTCTTTGAAACAGAGTATGTTGAAGGTATGCAGTTCGACCGCGGTTATATTTCAGCTTACTTCGTGACCGACACCGAACACATGGAATCGGTCATTTCTGATGCCTATATCCTCATCAACGAGAAGAAGATCTCCGCTGCTCAGGATATCGTCCCCATCCTCGAAAAACTTGTCCAGATCGGTAAGCGCGAATTGGTCATCATCGCCGAAGACATTGACGGTGAAGCCCTCGCTACCTTGGTTCTGAATAAACTACGCGGCATGCTCAACGTTTTAGCTGTCAAAGCCCCTGGTTTTGGTGATCGCCGCAAGGCTATGCTCCAGGATATCGCCATCCTTACCGGTGGTACCGTGATTTCTGAAGAGACCGGCCGCAAGCTCGAATCTGTTACCCTCGAAGACCTTGGTCGCGCTGAGAAAGTTAGCGCCGACAAGGACAACACCACCATCATCGGTGGCAAGGGCGATAGTTCCGCTATCAAAGGTCGTATCGATCAGATCCGCATCGAGATCGACAAAAGCACCAGCGATTACGACAAAGAAAAACTTCAGGAACGTCTTGCCAAGCTTTCTGGCGGTGTAGCCATCATCCGTGTTGGCGCCGCTACCGAAACTGAGCTTAAGGAAAAGAAGCATCGTGTTGAAGACGCTCTTTCCGCTGCTCGCGCCGCTGTTGAAGAAGGTATCGTTGCTGGTGGTGAAATTTCCCTCATCAACGCCGCCTCCGTCCTTGATTCTATCAAGATGGATTCAGAAGATGCTCAGATGGGCGTAAAGATCGTTCGTAACGCTCTCGAAGCTCCTATCCGCAAGCTTGCCTCCAACGCCGGCCAAGATGGCTCTGTCATCATCGATGGCGTTCGCCGTGAAGCCGCAGCCCAGAAGAATAAGAACATTGGTTACAACGTTCTTACCGGCAAATATGCTGACATGATCAAAGAAGGTGTTATTGACCCCGTGAAGGTGGTTCGTGGCGCTCTTGAAAATGCCGCGTCCATTGCCGCGATGATCCTGACCACTGACGTGCTCATCACCGATGTACCTGCCAAGGAAAGCGGCCCTTCCATGCCCCCTGGTGGCGGAATGGACTACTAAGATACGAATGAAAGACCTGGGTAGAAATACCCAGGTCTTTTTTGTATAATGTGAGTTAGTTTATTACCCCCATCCGATGAAAAAAACACCTATACTTCTAGTTTTGGCGATCGTTCTGCTGAATGGGTGCGCCTCGGTTCAGCCGGAGATCCTTCTAACCGCCGAATCGGTAGAATCACCGCGGCAAACACCAACCTCAATAAATTCCTCGACTCCTGAAGTACCCCCAACTATCACATCCTTCCCTACTCCTGAAAAAATTAATCCTACCTCAACTGCAACAACCGTCTTTGTCGTTCAGGGACCTGGTGATATTGTTTGCCCGATACTTCTTTATCATCGCATTGAGGATCTCGATACTGAAAACCCTTATGTTTTAGGTGTAGATGACTTTCGGAAAGAAATGGAATTGCTGAACGAGCGAGGATATACCACAATAACCGTTACCCAATTAGTAAAAGCGATCAATTTTGGTGAAAAATTACCCGAGCGGCCGGTCATCATCAGTTTTGACGATGGCGATATATCTGTCTTTAATAATGCTTTCCCCATCATGAAAAAGTTGAATTTTATTGGAGTTGGTTACTTGGTCGGAAATTATGTGGGTGCCTCTGGATATATGGATGCAGAGCAGATCCAAAAATTGGCGAAGCGTGGCTGGGAATTTGGCAGCCATACTCAGAGTCATATTGATCTATCGGAATGCAAATGGTGCGAATATCAGGTGATCCAATCAAAACATAATTTGGAGGAGATGCTTGGCATACGCATTGAAACGTTTGCCTATCCTTATGGCATCATTACTCCTAAATCTTTGGAGACCGTGCGGAACAATTACCGCGGGGCAATGGGGTTGGGAGTGCTCACTTTACAAGGACCATACAATTTATTCAATTTGTGGCGACGCCCGATTGATAACGGCACAACCATTGAAATGTTCGAATCCTACCTTCCCTGGTAAGCTGCCAATTTTCTTGCTATAGCTACTCTCCTTCCATCGGGAAAGATACGCTCAAATCAGTCAATCACAATAACCTAGAGTGTTAATTCACTGCTGCCTTATTCTCCAACAAAAAACCTTAAAAAAGTATATAATAGGGCTGATATTGAATAGCTGAGACAGAGGAAAGTACGTTGATAGAGGCTGTCAGAGATGAGCAAAGGTCCGCTGAAATTGCTCTCCGCTGAAACCAACCGAAGTTCCCTCTCGAGCTGCTTGCGTGAACTTACAGTAGTGCAAGCCGAGACACCGCTCGTTACGTGGTGCTCCGATGGAGTCGGAGGAAAGTGGATCCGCAAGGATCAACCTGGGTGGTACCGCGGGAAGTTCAACTCTCGTCCCAATATGGGCGAGAGTTTTAAGTTAATGAATTAATTGGAGGTTGGAATGCTTGAGAAACTGAAAAATATCGAAAAGAACGCCCTCGAAAAGCTGACATCCGTCAGCTCTATCGACGGGTTGGAACAATGGAGAATAGAACATCTAAGCCGCAGTTCTGAGGTGATGGGTGTATTTAGCCAGATGGGCGCTCTCTCCAAAGAAGAGCGACCCATAGTTGGGCAGGAAGCCAACAAAGTTAAACAAAAACTAGAAGGCGCTTTTGTCGAGAAGAATGACATTCTTAAACAAGAAGCGTTGGAAATATCTCTCTCCAGCGAAGTGATCGACGTGACCTTGCCCGGCCGCAAAGCTCGCCCGGGCGGTTTGCACCCTGCCACCATCTCTATCCGCAAAGTGCTTGGTATCTTGGCGGATATGGGTTTTCAGACCTATACCTCGCGGGATATTGAGACGGATGAAATGAATTTTCAAGCGCTCAACTTTCCGCCGCACCACCCTGCCCGTGAAATGCAAGATTCCTTTTACATTGATGCTGAGAACCGCGGTGATAACCCGATGCTGCTGCGAACGCACACCTCGCCTGGCCAAGTAAGGGCAATGCGTGAATACGCCGCCGCTGATCCACAAAACCCACCCTCCGTTCGCATTGCCCTGCCTGGAATGTGCTATCGCTACGAGCAGATCACGGCTCGCAGTGAAGTGCAGTTCTACCAGGTAGAAGGTCTCGCAATTGGCAAGAATATCACCTATGGTGACCTAAAAGGCACCCTCGCTGATTTTGCCCGCCGTATGTTTGGTGTGAACGCCCGTGTACGTTTCCGTGCTAGTTACTTCCCCTTTACCGAACCCTCCGCGGAGATGGATGTTGAATGTTTTGTTTGTGGCGGTAAAGGCTGCCCGGTATGCAAGAACTCTGGCTGGCTTGAGATCCTCGGCAGCGGTATGGTGCACCCGGTGGTTATGCAAAACGGTGGTTACGACCCCACGGTGTATAGTGGGTTTGCCTTTGGTATGGGCCCACAACGCCAAACCATGTTGTTACACAAGATGAACGATATTCGCTATTTCTGGGGAAACGACATCCGTTTCCTTCAGCAGTTTTAGGAGGTTGGCATGAGAGTACCCGTATCCTGGTTAAAGGATTTTGTAGAATTTGATATATCGATCGAGGAATTGGCGAAAGTGCTGACCGCCTCAGGGTTGGAAGTGGACGAGATACACTATGCCGGTTGGCAAGTGCCCGCTGAAAATAAATATGGTTTCAAGATCACCGGAATTGGTTGGGATCCCGAAACCATTGTTGTGGCTGAGATCACCGAAGTAGGCGCACACCCCAATGCCGATCGTCTAACCCTTTGTGAGTTATTCGATGGCAAAGAACATCACACCGTGCTCACTGGCGCGCCAAACCTTTACCCATTTAAAGGCACCGGTAAATTGGCAAAACCATTGAAGGTAGCCTACGCCAAGGAAGGCGCAGTGATCTATGATGGCCATGCTGATGAATTGGTTCTCACCAAACTAAAACGCGCTAAGATCCGTGGCATCGATTCCTATTCCATGGTTTGCTCCGAAAAAGAGTTGGGAATCTCAGGGGAACACGAAGGTGTTATCTTCCTGGATGACGACGCGCCTGTGGGAATGCCATTGGCTGATTATATTGGCGATGCTGTGCTGGACATCAGCATTTTGCCCAACAATGCCCGCAACGCCAACATCTATGGCATTGCCCGCGAGGTAAGCGCGTTGTTGAATGTACCGTTGAAAAAAGTGGAATATAAGACAGAAACCAATGGTTCTGCCTTTAAGAGTAAGGTGGTGATCAACATTACCGATCCCTCCCTCAACCCGCGTTTCACGCTTGGGCTTATTCAGAATGTGAACATCAAACCTAGCCCCTATTGGGTGCAGCGAAGATTACGCATGGCAGGTATGCGACCCATTAGCAATGTAGTCGACGCGACCAATTACACCATGCTTGAGATCGGCGCTCCCCTGCACGCCTTTGATTACGGTGTACTTGCTAAACGCGCTGGCGATAAACCCGTGCAGATCATCACGCGAGCGGCAGCCAAAGGTGAAAAGCTAACCACTCTCGATAACTTGGAGCGCACATTAACCCCTGAGAACGTTTTAGTATGTGATGCCTTCGGCGCGCTTTCTATGGCTGGGATCATGGGTGGTCTCGAAAGCGAGATATACCAGGCCAACCCTGAGGTTGAAGATTCCAACGGACGTGAAACAACCAGCAATATTTTGCTCGAGGCTGCTTCCTGGAACTTCATCAACATCCGTAAGACCGCCAATGCCCATAATTTACATTCTGAGGCCGCTTTCCGCTTCTCTCGCGGTGTGCATCCGCAGGTATCGCTCGATAGCCTAAAACGTTGTCTCTACTGGATGCAACAATGGAGCGGTGGTTCTGTTTCTCCTGATATCATCGACGAATACCCGGCACCCGTGATCGATCCTGTGGTGACCATTACCGAAAGCGATGTAAAGCGCTGGCTCGGCATTGACCTAAAGGCGAATGAGATAGCGGATCTACTCAGCCGCCTCGAGTTCAGCTGTGTGGTGACAGGTGTTAGCATAGCAGTGAAAACCCCTCCCTTCCGAACTGATATCGGCGAGGGAATAGTAGGGATTGCCGACTTGATGGAAGAAGTCGCCCGCCTGTACGGTATCGACCGCATCCCCGAAAGCCGCATGGCGGACCCACTGCCCCCACCCAACGGCAATCTTTCGGTGCAGAATGAAGATTTTGTGCGTGATGTTTTGGCGGAACTTGGTCTGCAAGAAGTGATCACCCACCGTATGACCAGCCCCGAAGCAGAGAATAAGCTGGTTTGTTCTGGCCTAACCCGTAGCGATGCCGATTACGTACGCCTTGCCAACCCTATTACCCCCGAAAAGCGCGTGATGCGTGGTTCGCTGCTTTCTAGCGTTCTAACTGTAGTGGAACGAAACAATAAGTTGGCTGATTCACTCAGTATGTTCGAGATCGGACCCGTTTTCATTTCTCAAGGAAATGACCTGCCGCTTGAGCCGAGGCGTTTGGCTATTGCCATTACCGGCAAGCGTTTTGGCGATGCCTGGGATACCAAACACCCCGCTAAACTTGATTTCTATGACCTCAAAGGTGTGTTAGAAGGCCTTTTTGAAAAACTTCACATGACTGTAAGCTATGTCCGCGCGGATCACTCCCCCTATCATCCCGGAAAATG
>CAIRYE010000340.1 GCA_903882765.1 uncultured Anaerolineae bacterium | reverse complement strand
TCAAGTTAACGTAAGAAGTTCCCGTAATCAGATCATCGTTTGGATGGTGTTTTGGGGGAGTTATTGTGGCTCTTGTTGAAAGGTCTGGAAGGTCGATGATCTGGCCTTCTTTGGGCTGGTTTGGTATTCTTGAAATTTAGGTGGCTGGGTTTTTCAAATTCAACTAGATTCACTTCGAATCCAATGACTTGCCTAATTTCAAGAGAAGAACCTAACAATTGCTGAATTGGACGAAGCTTAGCTAGCTCTTCAGTTGTAACAAGTGATAGCGCTGTTCCGAGCCTTTCCATACGTCCAGTTCTGCCAGTGCGGTGCGTGTAGGCATCTACGGTGTCTGGTAGGTCAAAATTGATCACATGAGAAACCTGCGAAACATCGATGCCGCGAGCCGCGATATCCGTTGCTACCATTACGCGGGCGGTTCCGTTTCTAAAGGCGTTCATGGAGGCCTCTCTTTGGTTTTGGGAGAGGTTGCCTTGCAGGGAGGTAGCGGCGAAGCCATCTTTTACCAATTGGATCGCCAGTTTTTTGGCACGGTGTTTTGTTCGGGTAAAAATAAGAACCTGACCATCACCTTTTTCATATAATAAGTGAAGGAGGAGCTCGTGTTTGCGGGTTGTGTCCACCGGGTATAAACCGTGAGTGATAGTATCGATCGGTTTTGCTAAACCAATTTCAATTGTTACAGGTTTTACTAGAGTTTTCGACGCTAAAATTCTGATCTCATCAGACATAGTCGCTGAAAATAGTAGATTCTGCCTATTAGAAGGGAGCGCGCTAAGGATCTTTTGAATGGAAGGTAAAAAGCCCATATCAAACATATGATCGGCTTCGTCGAGTACAAGGATCTCGATTTTTTGTAGATCAAGTACGCCTTGGCTTCGTAGATCCAATAAGCGGCCGGGACAGGCTACAATGATCTCAGTTCCAGCCCTAAGGCCGCGTATTTGGTTGTGCGAGCTTACGCCGCCATAGATGGTGAGGCTGCGGATGCCAGTTTGCTTGCCCAGCGTTTTGATCGCCGTGTTGGTCTGTTCGGCTAGTTCCCTTGTTGGGGCTAAAATGAGGGCTCTCGGAAAACCCCGAGGGCCAACCATTAGCTTGTGAAGTATTGGCAGAACAAAAGCGGCTGTTTTACCAGTGCCGGTTTGGGCCAGGCCCATAACATCAGAACCAGCTAAAACAGCGGGGATCGCCTGTGCTTGAATAGGAGTTGGTGTGTCATAACCAGCTTTGATAACCCCAGATTGGACCATTGGGTGAAGTGAAAAAGTTGAAAAGCTCATGGAAATTCCTGTATTTTATTCGGCACCAAAAATGGGAAGAAGGTTATCTTCTGATCCGCTCTTTTTCCCACGTTGCGGAGGTGCCTTTGATTGATAAAGAACGGTCATAAAAAAAGCCAGAGAATTCCCTGGCCAAATTTATTGCAAGTGGATTGATTTGTATTATTTTACCACAGAACGAACTAGCTCGTGTTGGCGATGAATTTGATGGAATATAATAATTGTAGTCCCTGTTTTTATGATTAATAATTTCTTGCCCTGAACCTATTACCAAAGGCAAAATTACGCAAACAACAAGAAGAACCAATAGGTAAAAATAAACATGTCTAAGATCATAAGCGTAATTGGAAATATTGGTGTTGGTAAAACAACCCTAACTGAGGTCATATCAAAAAAGTACGGAATACTCAATCTTACCGAACAACACAGTACTCGCCCCTTTCAGCAATTATTTAAAGATGATCAACGATATGGCTTGGCGAACCAAATAGATTATTTATTATTACGCGCTGAGCAAGAGCGAATAGTTCGGGATAACGACACCATCGGCATATTTGACGGTGGTTTGGATTTAGATTTTCATATATTTACTAGGTTATTTCTAAAACGAAATTTATTATCCCAGAAGGAATATGATTTATGCGAAAGACTTTATCGAATTTTACGGAGTTCTATACCCTCCCCTGACCTGACCATTTTTATTCATGCCGATTTGGCATCTATTGAATCTCGTTTCCAGTCCCGGGATAGAATCAATATTGCCAGAACACAGGATATGCGGGAGATAAATCTTTTGTTAGAAACTTATTTTTACCAAATTCCTGAAAATAATCGAATAGAATTCGATGTATCAAATAGCAACCCGGAATA
>CAIRYE010000339.1 GCA_903882765.1 uncultured Anaerolineae bacterium | reverse complement strand
CCATGTTTACTCGATCCATGAGATCTATTTTTCGGTGCTTGTTATGTTTTCTGGCCAATTTGTTCCGTTAAAGCTGATGCCAACCATTGTTCAAACCGTTTCGGAATATCTACCGTTTCAAATGATGATCTACTTTCCGATCCAAATGATCTTAGGAAGGCTTACACAACCAGAGATCATCCGGGGGTATATTGTGGGAGGGATTTGGCTGGTCATCTCCATTCTGTTTTTCAATTTCATTTGGAAGAGCGGCTTAAAACAATATTCCGCGGTTGGGGCGTAAACGATGCGCCATCTAAAACTTATCCAAGTATTTTTAAAAGTCAATTTACAAATGGCATTAGCGTACCGAGCCGATACCTTGATGAATATGTTGGTGAATCTAATGTGGTTGGGTTGGGAGCTGCTGAGCCTGACCATCATTTTTAGCAATACCCAAACCTTGGCTGGTTGGCAGTTGGGGGAATTGATCATCCTGCTTGGGGTTTTCCGCATCATCACCATGTTAATGTTCATCATCATTTGGCCGGCAACTGAAAAATTTAACTCCTCCATTCGTGATGGATCTTTTGATTATGTATTGCTTCAGCCGGTAAACAGTTTGTTTGTGGTTAGTTTTTCACGAATTACCGTTTGGCGGGTATGGGATTTGCTTTTGGCAATTATCCTGATCACAGCCGGTATGAATATGACCGGCGAATTGCTGCAACCGATCAATTTGTTCTTCTTTGTACTTCTTACCGTATCCGGGATATTGATCATTTATAGTCTTTGGGTTTTTCTCATCGCGCTTACATTTTGGTTCATTAAATTCGATAACAACGTCACCATCCTGCATGCCTTGTTGGATGCTGGGCGTTATCCGGTGATGGTTTACCCGTATTGGCTGCAAGTGATCGTAACGTTCATCATCCCTGTCGCGGTTGCCACAACTGTGCCGGTTCAAGCTTTGCAGGGCGTATTGGCTGGTCAGCAGATCATAATGTACCTATTGATCAGCGGCATTAGCTTAGTATTCGCGAATGTTTTTTGGAAATTTGGGATCAAAAAATATAGCGGCGCTAGTAGTTAGGCCGGCTTGGTACCGTTAAAGGAACCCCAAGTTTATGGTAAAATTGTTTCGCTTGGAGGGATGACCGAGCGGTTGAAGGTAACGGTCTTGAAAACCGTCGTACCTGCAAGGGTACCGTGGGTTCGAATCCCACTCCCTCCGCTGAAACACCCTCCATGGGGAGGTGCCAGAGTGGCCGAATGGGCTCGCCTGCTAAGTGAGTGTCGGGGCTTGAACCTCGACCGCGGGTTCGAATCCCGCCCTCCCCGCCAGAAAAGATGCTCGCGCAAGCGGGCATCTTTGTTTATTAACCTACTTTCGTTGAATAAAATCCCATTTGTTTCCGTACTTATCTTTAAACACAACCACTGTTCCGTAAACTTCTTCTCGCGGCTTTTCGGTGAACTCGATTCCCTTACTGACCATAATGTTGTAATCTCGCCAAAAGTCATCGGTGTATAAAAATAGGAAAACCCGACCACCGGTCTGGTTCCCGATCCGGGATATTTGTTCTTCGTTGGCGGCTTTTGCCAAAAGGATGTTACAACTCCCATCCCCATGCGGTTTTACTAATACCCAGCGCTTACCATTGCCCATATCCGTATCTTCCAGAAGATCAAAACTAAGTTTGTTGGTATAGAAATCGATCGCTTCGTCGTACTCGTTTACAAGAATCGCAAAGCTGCCTATTTGTTGGTTCATAAAAACACCTCCGAGAATAAATTTGATAGCACTATAATTATGCCAACAAGTATGTAATTTAAGCAGTGGAGGAAATGAAAATGGTGACATTGAACAGAGCGGAAGGGTGCTTGTTAGGTTTAGCGATCGGGGACGCGGTTGGCACGACTGTAGAATTTTCGCCGAGAGGTAGTTTTGAGCCCGTTACAGATCTGGTGGGTGGGGGTCCATTCCATTTGGCGGCGGGTCAGTGGACGGATGATACATCTATGGCATTATGCCTTGCAGCCAGCCTTGCCGAGCTGCAAACCTTTGACGCCAATGACCAAATGCTCCGCTACGTTCGCTGGTATCGAGAAGGCTATTATTCGAGTACGGGGCGGTGCTTTGATATTGGGATAACAACACAGAACGCTTTGGTTGCTTTTGAAAAATCTGGCGATCCGTTCAGTGGTTCATCGGATCTTCACTCCGCTGGGAATGGCTGCCTAATGCGTTTAGCCCCGGTACCCATCTTCTATGCTGATGATATTGAAAAGGCGATGGATTTTTCCGCCGAAAGTTCAAAAGTTACTCATAAGACTGCCGAATGCATCGATGCCAGCAGGTTGTTTGGCGGTATGTTG
>CAIRYE010000338.1 GCA_903882765.1 uncultured Anaerolineae bacterium | reverse complement strand
TCTTTAGGCTCGCGGCGTACTTTTTTACTCGCTCGTTGTGGGTGGACGAGGCGAGCTTGGCACTGAACATATTAGATCGATCATTTCTTTCCTTCTTCCAACCCTTAGATCTAAACCAATCGGCGCCGGTAGGTTTTTTGTTTGTAGAAAAGGCCGCCACCTTGTTGTTCGGGATCGGCGAGAGAGCGCTGCGCTTGTTCCCGCTGTTGGCGGGGATCGGTGTTTTGCCGATGATGTATTTGGTTTCCAAAAAGATCGGCGGGTGGGCGATGGTTCTCACTTCGCTCACGTTGGCGGCGGTTGCTAAGTATCTGATCTATTACTCCAACGAGGTAAAGCAATATTCGCTGGATGTTTTTGTGACCCTGCTGCTTTTCTATTTGGCGATTCGGGTACTTGATGGGGAAGGTGATACACGGAGAAGATCACTGCGGGCTTATATTGCGGGGGGCATCCTCGCGGTATGGTTTTCGAACGCGGCTCTTTTTGTGTTTGCTGGATTAAGTTCCGCTTTGGCGGTTGTTTTTATCGCCCGGCGGGAGTTATGGGAGCTGCGGTTCCTCTTGTTGGGAGGGTTGTTTTGGTTGGTGAGTGTTGCCGCGGTCTACTTTGCTTTTTTGCGGTTTTCACAGCAGAACAGTTTTTTATTTCAGTTTTGGGAGGAAGGTTTTGCCCCCTTCCCGCCATGGAGTTATAAGAGCTGGTATTTTACCCTGTTGAAGAATATAGCGATCGATCCGTTAGGGTTGAAAGCGAATTGGCTTTATTATGGTTTGCTTGCCGTCGGCGCGATCAGGCTATCGATAAAGAGGTGGGAGACCACCATATTGCTCTTCGCTCCAATGGCTGTAACGCTTGCTGCTTCGATGCTTCGCATTTATCCATTTCAGGAGAGGCTGATCCTATTTTTGGTGCCTCTTTTCTATTTGCTGATGGGCGCGGGGTTGGAGGGGATCTATCAACTTGTGGCAAAAAGAAACAAGTTCATTGGGTTAGCGGTTTTGGCAGGTGTGGGATTCCTGTTCTTATCTACTCCGGTGATGGAGGCGATAAAAGAGGCGCAGTCCCCCGCGAATTTTGAAGATATGCGCCCATTGGTGATGACTCTTAGGAAAGAAGCTCAGCCTGAGGATACGATCTACTTGTATTATTCCGCTGTGCCCGCTTACACCTATTACGAGCGTGTGCTGGGTCCTATTGATGGGAAGGTAATTTTCGGCGGAAATCATCGGAATAACGTTGGGCTATATGGAGATGAGATTCAGATGCGCCAAGGGACCGAGCGATTTTGGTTCGTATTTACTCATCCAAGCAAAGATGAAGATGTAATGTACGCCAAAGCGCTCTGCAAAACTGGAAGTTTGACGCGGAAATACGTCGACCAATATGACCTGCGTTTGTACTTATTCGATCTTTCGCGGGATGGGAACAGTGATTGCGAGATCATTGGGGCAGGCATCACGCCGTGACCTTAATATCGTAAGATGTCTCCCCGTGCCGCGGTAATAAAATCGGCTAAGAGGCCGTAGGCGGTGGTGAAGGGGGTGGGGTCATTTTCGATGAGGGTTAGCTTGGTAAGGGTATCGGTGTGGAACTCAATAATGGAGGTGCTGCCTTCTACGGTGTAGAAGGGGGAGCCTGGCTCTACCAAGTGGGGGGCTACTTTGGCTTGCAAACCGCTGACGGTTCTTTCGGCAGTACAGATGAGCTTGTAGCGCATTCCTTGGGCTTTGGCATCAGCAATGTTCTGCGGGGTGATGCCGCGGATGCCTGTGCGGTCGATCTGATCGGGCAGGGTGGGGGTGTCCATCAGCACGGTTGCTAGGGCAGCGATCTTTACAGCCGCATCCCATCCATCGATATCGCCGCTGGGATCTGTCTCAGCGAGGCCGGCTTGTTGGGAGTAGAGCACCGCTTCGTCAAAACTTTTTCCTTGTTCCATGAGGCTGAGGATGAGGTTGGTGGTGGAGTTGAGGATGGCTTTGAAGCCGAGCAAGCGAGCGCCAGGCAAGGCACCACGGAAGAGCGAAACGATGGGCGCGCCATCCATGACGGTTGATTCGAAGAGGAAGCGACGGTGGTGTTTGGCGGCCAGCTGGGTAAGCTCGCGGTAAGCGTGCACAACTGGACCTTTGTTGGCGGTGATAGCGTGCATGCCCTGGTTGAGGGCAGCGCGTAGGTGATCGATGGCGGGTTGACCGGTGTGGTAGTTTACCGGGCTGTTTTCGAAGAGGACATCGGCTTCACACTTTTCGATCAGGTCGAGGGTGGAGGAGGTATATACCTGGGTGAAGGCGTTGAGGCTTTCGGCATCGCGCACGTGCTCGAAATAGTTTTGGGGGGTTAGCCCGGATGGGAGGATACAACGGCCATGAGCGCCGCTTGCGATGGCAACGATGCTAAATGTGATACCTTCGGCGCGCAGTTCTTCCTCTTTGCGGAAAAGTAATTCCACTAGGGCTTTACCAACATTTCCAAAACCTACGAGAGCGAGTTTATAGTGCATGATGCCTCCTTATAAGGGCGGGTAGGGGTATGCCCGTTTCTCTTCGGGCGGGTAGGGGAAGACGGGGTTGAGTAGAATTGCTTCGGCGCGGGTTCGCAAGGCGGCGATCTCCTCAGGGGCAAGGTAGGGCGCGAGGGCTGTGTTGAGCTCGGCGGGGTTGGCCAGGATGCGGGTTAGGTCTTGAAGGGGCTCGATGGGGATAGGCTGCCCGGCGAAGTTCCAGATGACTGTGCGCAGTTTGTCTTCCTCGTTGAAGCAGAGGCCGTGATCGATGGTGTAGAGGCGATGCCCCTCTTTAGAGAAGAGGATGTGCGAGCCTTTGCGGTCGGCATTGTTGGTGATGAGGTCGAACAAGGCGACGATGGTGAGCTTTTTTAGGTCCTTGGGCTTGAGTACGAAGAAGTGATAATTGGGGTTGTACTCGATGTAAAGCTGATACGAGCCGGGGCCGTAGGGACCGTTGGCGCGGAAGATGGTATGGGGGACCAAGTTCCAGCCAAGCAGCTGGCTTAGTTGGAAGGCGGCTACCTCGCGGTTGGCGAGGGTGTTCTCGGGAAAATCCCACAGTGGTTGCTCGCCTTGCTGGGGTTTGTAAACGGCTTTGAGTTGGGTTTGCTTGTATTTGGTGGAGACAAGAAAGGTGTAATTAGAGCCCAGCGTAAACTGGCCTTCTAGGGTTACTTCACCCTTGAGTAAGGTCTCTTCCAGGTCTAAAATTTCCATGTGTTAGGTGCGGGTTAGTGACGGTGGCCGTTCTTCTTAAGGCAGAAGTGACCATCAGGTTCCATGGGCAGGCCGCATTGGGGGCAGTTTTGTCGGCCGCGGTTGGCTAATTCCATGGACCAAAGCGCAAGGGCTTTTGCTTGGTTACGGCTGCACCAAAACCGGACGATGCTGGCGTCTTCTTCGTCCATCTCGTCCAACAAAATTTCTTTGGTTACCAGAACCATAAGGTCGCGGTCGGAGTCGTAGCCGATGCCGATATCGCCGGCACGGAAGAGGGGGGTGCCTACAACGAGGATGCGCATTTGGTCATCATCGTAATCGGCGACAGATTCGGTAAGCGAAAGGTTGTGAACTTCCAGCTCGGCGACAAATTTTTCGATGCCGATCGCGAGGGTTTGAAGTTGGATCTTCTCGATGAGGATGGTATAACTTTGGTCGGCTTTTTGGGCTTGTAAGTAAAACACACGCTGGCCAGGCTTACCAATGGCATCGGCGGTGATATGGTCGCAGGGGTCAATATCGAGGTTTATTCTTTTCATAAGGTGATTAAAGTATACCAGTTTTATGGGGGTCAAGTGCGGCTCACACAAAGATATCTCGGTGGTTGAAGACATGGGGGAAGGATTTTATGGGAAGAGCAAGGGCGTTTCACACAAAGTCACGAAGGGCACTAGGAAAAGCAATTTATGGGGAGGGGCAAAGGGGGTCTCGCTTAGACCGCTTGGCGCGCTATGGGAATGCCTATTGAGGAACGAGTAGTATTTTCCCACATTCGACGATCAACTTGCAGGCGGGAGGATTTTTAGCCTTTTTTGGGCGGGTAGTTCTCTTTAGCCGGGTTCTCAATAAAACCTGGAAGCGGAAAGGCGCGACGAGCTACCCAGATGAAATTGGTACCCAACCGCGTCTTTGAGGAAGGTTTTTGTTATTAGCATAGGT
>CAIRYE010000337.1 GCA_903882765.1 uncultured Anaerolineae bacterium | reverse complement strand
TTTATTTTGGAGCGACGCAATGAGTGAACGTGTGGATACAACCTATACCTGCCCCGAGTGCGGGGAGATCTCTGAACTTTCCATGTGGAAGAGCATTAATGTTACGCTCAACCCTGAGTTAAAACCAAAACTATTGGATGGGAGCTTGCTTACATTCATCTGCCCCCTTTGCGATTGCAATCAGGGTGTTGCCTACCCCTTGCTTTACCACGATCAGGACAAGCGCTTTATGGTCTGGCTTATGCCCGAGACCGATGGCGGGTCAGAGGAGCTGAATACGCCCGAGTTCGCCAAGATGTCGGCGCTTATGCAAGGTTACCGCCTGCGGGTGGTAACCACTTTCGACCGCCTCTTAGAGAAGATCTTCATATTTGATAACGAAATGGATGATCGCGTATTGGAGCTTTTGCGTGAGGTGTTGGTCAATTCGGTGTTCGAAAAGCACGGCATCACCTATGAGCAACTATTCTATTCCAAGGTAGACCTCACCAGCCCAGACCCGGTGATCGATCTCACCATTTTCTTCAAAGACCAGCCGCCCAAGGTGTACATCATCCAAGGCCCAGATGGCTACCCCCGCGCGGTGGAATTGCTGCACGAGAAACTTAGCATCCCCAAAGAGGAAACCCCCTATTGGAAAACGGTTGGCCAAGGCTATTTGGAGTTGGCGCGCGGCGGGTTTGGGTAATCCATCCCCTTCTTTTTCGATCACAAAACAACGCCCACCTCTGTTGGGCGTTGTTTATTGAACCAACCTGATGACGGATTGTTTATTCTTCTAAACGCACTACAATGAAGATAGAACGTTGACGAAATCCACAAGCATATCGCGGTTGTTCCCCGCATCTGGAGGTAGAAATGAAGAAGACCGCTTTTTTCCTATTAAGTTGTTTACTCCTGCCGCTACTTGCGGGATGCTCCGCGTTGGCGGGTGAACCCAATGCTGTGCCAACCATAGCCCCAACTCCAACCGAGGTGTTGGTGAAGGCAAACGGCAGTATTGGCGATACCACCTTGGCGCAAGGCAACGCCGGCGCGCCCTACCAAAAGTTTTGGAGCTACTGCGGCTTCTTACCCGATACTGCCACGCCAGCCGAGCTAACTGCCGCCTGCGAACTGCCGAAGATGAGCGGGGTTACCTTAGAATTTGGCTGGACTGCCCGGGAGCTGAATCTGGAGAGCAATTGGCGAAATATGCGCTGGAGTTTTGAGCTGGATGGCGCGAAGGTGGACCTAGCTGATTTTAAAACCTTCGAAGTGATCACCCCCGATGGCGATGTAAACAATTTTAGCCGTACCTGGAACATCGACTTGCTTGGCCTCACCCCAGGCAGCCACAACATGCGCATCGCCTGGCAAAGTGATGTCCTCCTCAACAGCGGGACCGCTACGTACCAACCCGGTGTCTACGCCCACACCATCGATTTCACCGTCTTAGAACCGGAAACTTACCCGGCTCTTTCTCTTTCCACCCAGCCCGGGTTCCACACCTTCCACTCCGAAAAAACCGGCCTCGATCTATTGCTCTACATACCGCAACCGCCCAGCCCCCCTGCCTCACCCAGCGACCTCGCCCAACCTATCCCCACTGCCCAACCCAGCCAACCGGCACCGCTCATCATCGCCCTGCATGGCAGCGAATATCGCGGTGTTCCGCTGAGCGTGCTGCAAAAATCTGTTTTCGTAAGTGAGCTCGCGACGCAAGGTGGGTTACCGTTCATTGTGGTCGCGCCGGTTGGCGATGGCGGCTTTGAATTTTGGTCGAAGCCAGCGCTAAAAGAAAAGGTGCTGCAACTAACGCAAGAAGTAAGCGAACTGTACCCGGTGGATACAAAACGGATCTCATTGATGGGGGATGGCATGGGCGCTAACGGTGTTTGGGTGTTAGGCCTCGAAAACCCCGAAACCTTTGCGGCGCTCCTCCCGGTGGGGGGTTATTATGGCTACCCGTTTGACGTTCCCAAAAACATATGTGACCTGAAAGAGGTTCCGGTGCGGGCATTTCATGGTGGCAAAGATATTTTTGTGCCCGCCGAGGTAGAACAAGATCTGATAGACGCCCTAAGCGCTTGCGGCGGCGACGCCAATATGACCATGCACGAAGAGAGCACCGCCAACAGCCTGCCCTTCATCTACCGCAACAATGAAATGTACAGCTGGCTGGCGCTGCAATCGAAATAACGCCGGCGCGGTTTGCGCTATACTTTAAAGGAAGGGACAACACACGGTACAATAGGATCGCCAACATCGGCTTGGTCACGCAAAGCCGCGGATGGCTCGGTGGTTATGAAGACATGAATTTTAGAAGGGATGAACCAATGGGAACAATTTGCATCAAGACAACCGACTATATAGAAGCAGAGGCTCTAAAGCTCTTTTTGGATGAATACGGCATCCCTACTGTTCTAGCCCCGTTTATGGATGGCATCGTTAGCAGCATCGGCAGCGAATCGCGCTTTTACTCGCTATTAGTATTGCGCCAATACCTGCC
>CAIRYE010000336.1 GCA_903882765.1 uncultured Anaerolineae bacterium | reverse complement strand
GAAGGTTCGCCGATTTTTGTAGGAGTTGATCTGTTCTGGCATGGGTTTTCCTTTAAGTAGTAACGGGTAATTTTACCACGTTGGGCAGTTGCTGGCGGCGAATATGGGGCTGCTCTCAGGTCCAAATTCACAAGGTGAGGGAGTGGCTCGAGATGGTTGGATCATCAGTGGGTGGTTGAGGGGGGTACCTTGGTAAAGATCCGGGAAATTGAGATCGGGTGGCTAGCATGGTTCGGTTCATCGGTTTTTGAGGTGATATTGTTGGATGGTTGGGCGGTATTGGTAGCAAAAAGGAATGGCCCAAGGAGGTCTTTTGGGGCAGTGTGAATGGGTTGTACTGTTAGGGGCTCAAGGTCGGAATGTAAAAGTTGGAGGCATATTTCCTTGGTATTGCTAAGTGAAATTTATTCTTAATGGAAAAAAGCAAATAAATAACAAAAATCCTTTACATTCAAATAGTTTTTTTGTAAAATTAATTTATAGAAAAGGAGTTATTATGAAAAAACAAGTATTATTCTTGTTCGTAGTTATCGCTCTTCTAGCTTCGTTGGTTCCGGGTACCGTATTGGCTGGCAAGCCCACCGAGTTAAAGGTGTTCGTGCACAACAATACCGGCGGCGAAGTTCAATTGCAGTTGGTAGACGCCATTGGCAATTTCCAATGGATGACCCTTGTGGCTGGCGTTTCTACGGTAATGGTTACCGAAGGGAAATACAGCTATTATGCCGTTACTCCCTGTGGACCGTTGGCTGGCAATTGGAATTTGAATGTTAGCAAGCAGTTGAATTTGAGTTGTACCGCGAGCGGCGCTACTACCAGTTTTGCAAAACGCTGTGGTAATAACTGGTTCGGTAGAGTTTGGTTTGACTCGGTAAATCATATTCATCTGTATGTTGAAGGGGATCACATAAACATCCCTGATTCGGAGTATTTTGATGAATATCTTTACGGCGAATTTGGAAACTATCCAGAATGGCATACGTACCGGGAAATCTGTTTTAGCGACTTCAAAGAAGGCGGTGAGACCTCTCGATGGGATGGTCCAGACGGCACCGTATTTTATTATGATTATGAGTGGATCTACTAACTCGATCGCGAAGTGAACACAGCCCCTTCAGGAAAACCTGAAGGGGCTTTTTTATTGTTGGAAATGGATGCGGAGGTAAGGATCGGATTTGGGGAGGCTGGTACAACCAAAATTTGGGGGGGGGATCATGTCACATTGTGGCGTGGTATTTTCTTTGTAATTAAAAAACCCTCTCCTTATCCCTTTTAACGCAATATCTCGGCGGAGAGTAAATGACGAATAGAAATGGTTTGGCTGGCCCTGTTGGGTGTGGCGAAGTTGAGTATTAAAATGGTGATCGTGATCCTTTTGGTTACCCGCGAGAACATAACCTACCTTTTGGGCGATGATACCTGTAGGGGAATGATCCAGGCTGAATGGGCGGTAGTTCAGTAATTTTGATCGGTTTTTTGTGGGGGCTGTCAGGAAATTGCGCTGGAATAAGGGAATCGGAGGTCGGTAGACATCAGAATAAGGTGAATAAAAAGGGAGGGTTTGAATGGAACCACTGCTGGGATTATTTATGCCTTTGTATGGATCTGGAACTTGAAATCCGCAAAAACGTTGACCTTTCACCGGATTCATTGTACAAATGGTATTATTGCGTTTCGAATGGGAGCTATTGGTGTTTCTATAACTAGAAGCATTTGAATTTATTTTTGAACCTCGGAGGAATGATGAATTTTAAGAAGAATTTCAACACAATGACCTGGGTGCTTATCCCCGTCGCCATTGCCATCAACGTGGTGGTGGGGCAGATCGTACTTACCCTAAAGTTACCAGTCTTTCTCGATTCGATCGGGACGGTTCTAGTTGGTGTGTTAGCGGGACCTTGGGCTGGCGCACTTACTGGACTATTAACTTCCATAATTTCTGGTTTAGCAATAAATCCTGATTCCTTTAATTGGTGGCCGGTTGGTTTGTTCATTGGTTTTATTGCAGGACTAACTGCCCAATTTGGATTATTTAGGAAAAGTTGGACAGTGGTTGTTTCTGGATTTATTATTGCAATTACGAGTGCATTATTAAGCGCACCAATTCAAATATTAGCATACGGGGGAATTTCTCCCTGGGGAATATCATTTATTGTTTCATATTTTATGAAATTAAATTTTACAACCGAACAATCAGTAGTTTTAGCTAATTTTATCTCAGAGCCAATTGATAAAATCGCCACAGCCCTTTTAGCATATTCAATAATTCAAGGTTTATCTACCAGATTTCTCGGGCGATTCTCCCAGAACGATCTAGTCGATAAGGATAGGCGTGGAAAGTTAACTAACATAATTTCCGCAGGTATTATTATTTTCTTATTACTTGTGCTTGCATTCAAACTTCTCAGTATTATTCCAGAATAAAACCTAGAATCCAAACAAGTTATTGAGCCAACCACTTTACCACAGGTTGGCTTTTTGATTTAGAATTATTAAATGGTTGATAGACTATCGTTTTACCTTAAAAGAAGCAATTGGTTTTATTCCCTAAATCCGATAACAAAATTGACGTTCATATTTTGTTTACTAGTTACAATTTACTCTTCCCGGAATATTTACCCCCCAATTTATTTTTCAATCCTGGTTATTATTCTGAGCTTTCTTGCACAAATAGGGAAGGAATTCTTAAAAAGCGTAATGAAAATAGCCTTGCCAACCGCGGGAATATTATTTCTAATGCAATCTTTTATGATGCAATTGGGTAACTCATCCATCTTCGAATTTTTTATTTTTAAACTCACTATTGAAAATATTAGTTATGCTGGTATAAGTGCGGCAAGAATATTTTTAATGTTAATATCCTTCCTACTATTCATCCTATCCACTCACCCTAGCGAATTGATGACCGACCTGACCCGCCGTGGTTTGCCCGGGCAGCTGGCCTATGTGGTGGTAAGCACCTTGCAGATCCTGCCGCAGATGCAGGCCAAGGCGGCTGCCATCATCAGCGCGCAGCGCAGCCGCGGGTTAGATACCGAAGGCAGCCTTGCAAAACGGGTGGGAGCGCTGGCACCATTAGTGGGGCCGTTGGTGTTTGGCAGCTTGGTAGAGGTGGAAGAACGCGCCATCGCCATTGAGGCGCGGGCATTTATGAGTACGCTGAAAAAAACATCCTTGAAAGAAGTAGCCGACACTAGACTCGATAAAACTTTGCGCATAGCCTTGATCGCAATCACGGTGGGGGCGTTCCTATGGCGGTGATCAATGTAAGCAACCTTACCTATACCTATCCGCTCACCGAAACACCGGTGCTGCGGGATATTTCCTTCTCGGCGCAGGAGGGTGAGTTTGTATCCGTGATCGGGCCGGATGGCAGCGGACGATCTACCTTGGCCTACGCGCTAGCCGGCTTCATCCCCCATTTTTATAAAGGGCAAATGAGCGGCACGGTGGAGATCGATGGGGTGGATACGGCCAGCAGCACGCTGGACCAGCTGGTGTTGAAGGTGGGGCTGGCTTTTCAGAACCCGTTCAACCAGATCAGCGGGGCAAAGTACACTGTGTATGAAGAGATCGCTTTTGGTTTGGAAAATTTAGGCGTGCCCCGTGAAGAAATGCCAGCGCGCATTGAAGAAGGCATGGCGCTAACGGGGATCAGCAACCTGGCGGATCGCTCGCCTTACTCGCTCTCGGGCGGGCAACAGCAGCGAGTGGCGTTGGCATCCATCTTGGTGATGAAGCCGAGGGTGCTGGTGTTGGATGAGCCCACCTCGCAGCTGGACCCGATCGGTTCGCGCGAGGTGTTTGCGGTGGTGAAGAAGATGAGCCAGCAGGGTATGACCGTGGTGATGGTGGAGCAAAAAGTGGAGTGGATCGCCGCGTTTAGCACCAGGGTGATCGCCTTAGAAAACGGCAGGGTCGTGGCGGACGGGACGGCTCAACAAGTGCTG
>CAIRYE010000335.1 GCA_903882765.1 uncultured Anaerolineae bacterium | reverse complement strand
TTGCTGACTATTGTTATTTGAAAACTTCTAGCGCTAGAACAGGATCGTTGGTAATGATGCCGTCAACGCCCATTTTCTTTAGATCCTGCATCTCAATTTGTTCATTCACTGTCCATACATAAACTTGACGACCGATGTCGTGAGCATTTTGAACATGTCTCGGCGTCACAATCTGTTTAATTGGATGATCTGCCTGAAGGGAAAAAAATTTTGAGATTCCTTGATTCAAAGGGGTCAACTGACTTCTTAAATAACCACAAGCAATTGTTGGCGCAATTTTCTTAGCAAGCCATAAATTTATAGGATTAAAAGAAGAAAACAAGACCGTTGACTCGACACCATAATAACGAACTAACTTAACAACTTCATAGACCAAACCATCCCACGGAGTAACGTAATTGGTTAATTCAATATTTAGGATCCGCGTACTCCCAAATTCTTCGATCACTTCACGCAATAAAGGGATTTTTTCTCCGCGAAACTTTTCTGAAAATTTACTCCCTGCATCGAGTTCGCGCAATTCAGCGAGAGATTTTTTGTGAACCCTTCCTGTGCCATCGGTCGTTCGATCAACAGTACTATCATGGTGGATGATTATTTCGCGATCACTCGTTAGCTTTACATCGAACTCAACCGCGGGCGCTCCTTGCTCAAACGCTAAGCGAAATGCCGCCATTGTATTTTCGGGCGCGTATGCCGAAGCCCCTCGGTGTGCCATTACCCATAAACGTGACCGATCAATATTCATGATCATCCCTATATTAAACCAATTGATGTAGATATCTTTTATCTACATCAATTATAAAGGAAATGGAATATTGCGGAATTAGATTAACCCTGAGTTATTTGCCCAACTTGAATAGTACCTAATTAATGCCAGAAGGTAGGGATTGCGATCCGGATAATCACGTCGACAAATAAACCAATCAAAAAATACAGCCCAAATATACGATTGTTACCAAACGCGATCGGAGCAAAGTATAGCGGCCATCCACCTTGGCCATCAGGGAAACCCTCGGGTCTGACTTCAGGCCTTGGCTTCAAAAAAAGAGGAGTTGTTTTCAATAAGTTAGGAACGGCAAATAGAATAACTAACATAACAGGTGTGAAATATTTTGTTATAACCATTCCAGTGGTAATAAAGTATGGCAATACCAACATCGCGATCACAAAATATCTGGAAATTTTTTCTCCCAACAAAACTGGTAAAGTATGAATATTTTTCTCTAAATCCACTTTTATTTTGTCGATATGTTTGCCAAAGATAACGGTGGTAACCCCAAGAACATAGGGAGTGCTTGCCAATACAACATTCCAATCCCACTGATGCGCCATTACGTAGTAACCGCCGCCGATCATTAAAGGACCCCACACCAATAAAACGGCGATCTCGCCCATAGCTATATATTTCAATGGCCAGGTATAAAACAAAACGAAGAAAGCTCCAGTCCCAAGCAAGGTCCAGATGATCGGATCTCCACTATTGATCACCAAAAGATAAATACCAAAAATAGCCGCGAAAAGACCGGTGATCGCCGTATAGGTTAGTAACTGTTTAACCGTGATCAGTCCGTTCGCGACAGGTTGTGGACCGTACATCGTCCGAAAATAATTATCCTTATCGACACCACGAACATAATCTGTGTAATCGTTAAACAGGTTGTTGGTAGCGTGGGCTAACAAGAGCCCAAGGGTGAGAGCAAGCCATGATAGAAAGTCGAATTTTCCAACTCTGAAAGCGAACAAACCAGCTAAAGCTGCTGAAATAAAGGTCATGACGAGGACCGCGGCCCTAGTAGCGATCAGCCATTTTGAAACAAGATCTAATCCATCCCACTCTTCTTTGGTTACGGAAGGAATAACATTTAATGCTTTTTTCCACATTTCGATATTCACAAAAATCTCCTAAATGATAATTTAGGTCTATTATATCTTATTTATATTTTCACAAAGATGTAGCGGGGGTAAGTAAATATTTAAAAAGTGATATATTATTTAGATAGAATTCGATAATACCAAATGGTCGAACTTTGTGAGGAGTCAACATGAAGAATCTACGCTTTCTTTCATTTTTCTTAGTATTTTTCTTAGGATTGATGG
>CAIRYE010000334.1 GCA_903882765.1 uncultured Anaerolineae bacterium | reverse complement strand
GCCGCAATTGGCATCGTTCAACCATTACTTGAACATGATCTAGCCTTTGACCTGATGACTGCCATCAAAAAATCAGCCTCAACCCAACCAATTAGCAGCAATGATGTTGTGAACGAACAAGTTTTAGCGTTTATTACCGGCCGCCTGAAAGTGGTTCTCGCTGATATGGGATATCGCTATGATATCGTGGATGCCATCCTCGAGGTGAACAACAATGACCCTGCTCGAGCGCTAACATTGGTAAAAGAGCTCACCGAGTGGGTCGCTAAACCCAATTGGAGCAATACTCTGGATGCTTTTGCACGTTGTGTTCGTATCATTCGTTCCACCGGGAAAAAGGAATGGGCGATCGACAAGAACCTTTTCGTTGAAGCCTCAGAGAAGGATCTTTTCCTTGCCGTTGAATCAGTGGATCAACACTCGCTCACGACCATTAACACGTTACTTTCCACCGTTGAAAAAATTGCTCCAACCATCAACGCGTTCTTTGATAATGTTTTGGTGATGGCGGATGATGAAAAGATCAAGGCGAATAGACTCGGATTGCTCTCCAAAGTAGCGGATCTAGCATCGGGTTTAGTGGATCTAGCTAAGCTAGAAGGTTTTTAGTTAATTCCGGAAGAACAACAAACAGCTGAGCGTGATAACCACGACTCAGCTGTTTTTATTTGCCACTAGAAAATTCCAAGTCTATAATTTTATATATGTCATCCACAGATGAAATTAAAACCCGATTAGGGATCGTTGAGTTAGCGGAAAGCGCTGGCGTAAAACTGCGTAGGAGCGGGAAAACCTACACAGGCTTTTGTCCGTTCCATTCCAATACCAAAACCCCAGCCTTTGTGATCTGGCCAGATTCAGGTACCTGGCGTTGTTTTGGCGAATGTGGTGAGGGCGGAGATATTTTCAAGTTTGTAATGAAAAAGGAAGGGGTCGATTTTAAGGACGCTCTTCAAATATTGGCTGACCGAACTGGGGTAAAACTGGTTGAATACCAATCGCAGCCTCCCGAGCAAAAAGAAGAATATCAGCGCTTGCGGAATTTGCTAGAAGAAGCCGCCACGTTTTATCGTCACCAATTGCTAAGCACCCCCGAAGGCGAGGCTCCGCTTACGTATTTGATGGAAAAACGGAAACTAACCCGGGAAACCATCGAAAAATTCAGCCTCGGTTATGCCCCGCACCATTGGGATTCTGCCGTTGTGCATTTCAAAACTAAGGGCTATACCGAACATGATCTGCTTGAAGTTGGGCTGGTATCTGAACGAGAATCAGGCGGATACTACGACAAGTTTAGAAACAGGATCATGATCCCGATACGTGATGAAAATGGAAAAATGACAGGCTTCGGCGCCAGGATCCTCGATCCAAACGACATCCCCAAATTTATGAACTCCCCTCAAACGGTTTTGTTTGATAAAAGTAGCCTTTTGTTTGGCTTAGACCAAGCCCGAAAATCGATCCGCGCGCAGGATCAAGGTGTGATCGTAGAAGGCTATCTGGATGTGATCGCCTTGCACCAGGCGGGATTTTCCAATGTTGTTTCCCCAATGGGCACCTCTATCACCGAAACCCAGATCAAGATGCTAAAAAAGTTCACTCGTAAATTGGTTTTAGCGCTCGATCCAGATTCTGCTGGCCAAAAAGCCGTTTTGCGCGGGCTCGAATCAGCTCGATCATCGATGGATACCGAAGATGAGATCCGATTTGACGCTCGAGGGTTGTTGCGCCACGAAGGCCGCCTCAATGCTGATCTTCGGGTTGCCACCATGCCGGATGGATTGGACCCTGACGAAGTAGTGGAAAAAGATCCTGCCCTGTGGGCTTTCCTTATATCAACATCGAAACCGATCGTAGAGTATGTGCTGGATGTCCTTATCAGAGACCAGGACGTAAATGACCCAAAAACAAAAAGCTCCATAGTCTCTAAGATCATTCCATTGATCGAAGATCTGCCCGACCCAATAGAGCGTGATGCCTACCGACAATTGGTTGCCCGAAAAATCAAAGTGGATGAACGCTCCCTGCTAAATATCAAAGTAGCCGAAAAAAGAACTCCACCCAGCAAGGCGGCAGCGAAGGTTGATGCTCAAAAGGCAAATAATATTGAAAATCCGCTTATAGTTAAGGGAAATAAGAACCTTGAAATAAGTTGTATGAACGTTTTACTTCGCCGACCAGATCTATTGCCGCACATTGATCGGAAATTGCAAGAATCGCGATTGGAACGAGTATCAAAAAATGATTTTGATAACACCGAATTTCAATTGCTACTTGAGTTGATACAAAGATCGTTAGAACAAGACGAGGTAGACCAGGTGAAGTTTGTTGAAAATAACCTGACTCCAAGTATCGAAGAAGCTTATACACTGATCCTTACCCAGAAACTGCCAGTTGGTCAAAACGATCGTTTGATCGAAGAAATGGTCAGAATGATCATCAACATTCGGCAGGCAACATTGAAAAAAAGCTTGGAGCAGATCAGTTTCTTGATGAATGAACCCGAGAATCTGAATGAAACAAAATTAGCCTCTTTATCTTCTGTAATGCAACAATATGGCGCGGTATTGCGCAACCTTGATGATGCAAGGCATAAACTAACAGAATTTAGGCGAAAATAGTATGGTTACTAGAAAACAAAAGACCATGGAAGTTGAAATTCAACCCCATCCACCCCACGAATTTGATAATGACGAAGTTGTGGTGGAAATGGATGATATTGAAATAACACCAGAGGATATTGTTGAGAATGAGGTGGAAGAACCTCCGGTATATGATAAATATTCCGCAGGGGAGGAGTTATCGGAAGACCCGGTAAAACTCTACCTTCGAGAGATCGGCCAGGTAAAGCTGCTCGATTCCGATAGTGAATTTAGGATATCCACCATTATCGAAGCCTATCGATTGTTTTCAAACCTCCGTATTCGAGCCGAGCGTGTTGGCGAAACAACACAGGTTGCCATCTACCGATTATTGATCGAAGAAATGATGGTCAATTATCGCCGCTTTGAAGAAGACTCCCGAAGGTTGCAAGTAGAACTGCCCGACCTGCTCATGGTGCTCACTTCAGCTCAGTTATTGCGTACCGGCTGGAAGATCGACGCCCCATCCTACCTTCGTGCCTATTTGGATAATGGCCAATGGGGGCATGATATTTTATGGAACAGTTATGCTTCTAACGCCTTTAACTTTTTTGTTTGCCTAAATCTATTACCTAAGAAAATCGCTACCGCCCTTTTTGATAATCTGCACAATGAAGAGCACCTTTTCCCACCCGATAATTTCTTCCTCGAGAACATGCCATCCGAATCGGACTTGGAATACGATACAAGCATCGTTGAACTGAGATCAGAGGAAGGGAATGAAGCCATCATTCGGGCGAACCTGCGTTTGGTTGTGAGTGTAGCGAAACGCTATTTAGGCAGAGGAATCTCCTTCCTTGATCTAATTCAAGAAGGTAACCTTGGATTGTTGCGGGCGGTCAACAAATTTGATCCCCGACGAGGTTTCAAATTCAGCACATACGCCACTTGGTGGATCCGGCAATCGATCAACCGCTCCATCGCGGAGCAAGCTCGAACCATCCGTATTCCGGTTCATTTGTTTGAATCGATCACTCGCATCCTGAAGATCCAAAGGCAGTTGGTGCAACAATATGGCCGAGAACCCAATACCGGCGAACTTGCTCTGGAAGTTGGTTTCTTATCCCCTGAAGACGTGGCAGCCATAACAACCGCCAAGGAAAATGGCACGGATATCGACCCAGAGGTCCAAAAAAGATGGGAAGCCGCTACCGCAAAGGTGTACCGCATCCTGCGCTCCGCGGAAGAACCGGTCTCCCTCGAAGGGCCGGTGGGGGATGAAGAATCCTCACAATTGGGTGATTTCATTCAGGATGATGAAGCGACCGAACCAATGGACGCCGCCGCCAAGGAAATGTTGAAAGAACAGGTTCACTTTGTTCTAACTGCCTTGAATGAGCGCGAACGGCAAGTGCTCGAGCTGCGCTTTGGTTTGATCGATGGCAAAGACCACACATTGGAAGAAGTTAGCCGTTATTTCAATGTAACCCGTGAGCGCATCAGGCAAATTGAAGCCAAGGCGCTGCGAAAATTACGCAATCCTACAAAAAGCAAACAACTCAAAGACTTCCTAAACGATTGAGTTAATTTCGATCTTTTTTGGCAATGTCCCTTGCATGCTCCATGGCCCAGCCCAAGTAATTTGCACTGGAAGTATTTTCCCACGTAGATCATCAGTTGATTCTACGAACACCAATTTATTCGTGGGCGTTCTGCCACGCCATCTACCCTTAACTTGCTCCTCGAACAACACATCAACCTTTTTACCAAGGTATCTGGCATTAATATCCGCCACGATCTGTTCTTGTAGGTCTTCTAGGGTCCTAAACCGGAACATTTTTTCTTCTTCGGTCACATCATCTTGCATTTTACGGTCGGCAACCGTGCCAATGCGGGTAGAGTAGCGGGCTAAATGGGCAATATCTAATTTAAGATCCGCCAACAATTGGTAAGTGTTCATAAATTGTTCACGTGTTTCACCCGGGAAACCAACAATAATATCGGTCGCGATCGAGCAATCGGGGCTGGTTGAGCGGATCTGTTCAATAATGTCACGGTAATCTTGTTGGGTATACCCTCGGCGCATATTTTTCAAAACCTCATCATCCCCCGCCTGAATAGGAAGCTCGATATGCGGCATGATCTTGGGGGTGGAAGCAATGACCTGAATCAATTCTTCGCCAAAATAATTTGGATGAGATGTAAGGAAGCGGACTCGTTCCACTCCTTCAACCTCGCTTACAAGTTTAAGTAATGCCGCCAAGTTCGGTCCATCGGCGATGTCCTTGCCATAACGGTCCACGATCTGCCCTAATAATGTGATCTCAACCACACCTTGCGCAGCCAGCGACCGCACCTCACTGATGATATCGCCCACCGGTCGAGAACGTTCGATCCCTCTCTTGTAGGGGATAATGCAGTAGGTGCAGGCATGAGAGCAGCCATAAACGATCGGAACATAAGCGGAAACCAAATGACCCTGCTCTGAGATCGGCAGAACCAATTCTTCATCCATCGCGATAAAGCGGCGTGTGGTCTCAGCATCCTCAAAAGAACGTATTTCGCCCTGTGTAAGGTGCGAGATCAACGGACCGGGATCAGAGGGTGGGGAAAAGACATCCACGTATGGGAAGATCTTTTGTAATTTCTCGTACCCCTTCACCCCAACCAAGCAACCCATTAAGTTGATGACCAGGTTCGGATTTTTTTGTTTAAGCGGTTTTAAAGAACTGAGGCGACCATAGGCTTTGTCTTCAGCGGATTGGCGCACGACACAGGTGTTCATTACGATCACGTCCGCTAGCTCAATGGTTTCGGTATGAGCATAACCGAGATGTTCCAAAGCTGACCCAACCCGTTGCGAATCAGCCACGTTCATCTGGCAGCCTTCAGTCCAAATATGATAATTCATTGGTTTTCCTTGTAGATAAGTGTAAATCGGACTAGATTATACCAAATTGAAAAATAAATACGAACCATTGGTTTTGAGTCGGTTTTTATCAAAGGTGGTGCAAGTAATGAGAAATATCCATAAAAACATGATGTTTTTTTGTTTTACAACTATAAGTTTTGGCAGCTTGGTTAAATTGGGATTTGGTTTCTAGGGTAGGTAGTGTGTAAATACAATTTATTAACAACCTAATAATGATACCTTAACCGAATTAGACCAAGGCGTTAATACTCTCAGCATAGAATTCAGCAGTATCAAAAATAAAAAGGAGAATTTATGAAATCGAACAAGTTCGTCAATGTATTAGTTCTTATATCCTTGCTGAGTGTCTTATTAGCCGCTTGTGCCAGCCCAGCAGCGCCAGCTACTGAGGTTACCGCTGTCGAAGCTACTGCTCAGCCCCCTGTTGAAGCTACTGAAGCTCCCGCCGCAGTAGTTGACTGGGCAACTGTAAAATCAGCAAAAGATGCTGGAGGAATGGATGCTCTGATCGCAGCTGCCAAAGCTGAAGGTGAATTGAATGTCATTACACTGCCCGCCGATTGGTGTAATTATGGAGAGGCGATTGATACCTTCTCTACTAAATACGGCATCAAGGTCAACTCTCTCAACCCTGATGGTGGTTCAGCTGATGAAATCCAGGCGATCATCGATAATAAAGAAAACAAAGGTCCACAAGCTCCAGATGTAATTGATGTTGGTCCTGCTTATGGTCCTCTTGCAAAAGAACAAAACTTAATTGCACCTTATAAAGTCGAAACTTGGGACACTATCCAAGGAACTAATGACCCCGATGGTTTTTATTATGTTGATTACAATGGTATTCTCGTTCTTGAAATCAATACTGATGTTGTCAAGGAAGTTCCGACTTCATACGCGGAATTATTAGATCCAAAATTCAAGGGTATGGTTGCATTAGCAGGTGATCCACGTGCTTCCAACCAAGCAGCCCAATCCGTTTACGCCGCAGCTCTAGCCAACGGTGGTAGCCTCGATGATATCCAAGCTGGCCTTGATTTCTTCAAGAAATTGAACGAAGCTGGTAATTTGCTCCCACTCATTGCTGATTCTGGTCCTATCGCCAAGGGCGAAACCCCCATTACTTTTCAATGGTCCTGGAACGCTTACGCAAACAAAGATACTTTTGCTGGCAATCCCAATATCGAAATTGTTTACCCAACTGATGTAAACTGGGGTGGTTACTACTACCAAGCTGTTAGCGCTTACGCTCCTCATCCCGCCGCCGCTCGTTTGTGGGAAGAATTCCTCTACTCAGACGAAGGTCAAAATATTTGGATCAAGGGTTACTGTGCCCCCGCCCGTCTTTCTGATATGACCTCCCGCGGTGTAGTAAGCGACGAAATGAAGGCTAAGCTTCCAGATCCCGCTCTTCTCACTTCCTCAATAGTTCCTAGTGGCGATCAACTTTCCGCCGCACGTGAACTGATCAAAAATCAGTGGGATTCAATAGTTGGCCTCGACATTAAGTAATTTTGTATGGTAGGAATCGCAGGGTGTGACATATCAATATGCCACACCCTGTTATAGAAAAGGGATTTTTATGCAACAATCCGTGAAAAATAAATCAGCGATCCGGTGGTGGTTTTGGCTAATAAGAAACCCTTGGTTGGGGTTACTCCCATTTTTCCTTTTCATTATCGCCTTTCTCATCCTTCCATCACTGAATTTGTTCGTGGGGGCGTTCAAGGATCAGCAAGGGCAATTTACCTTCGCAAACGTAGGTATTATCCAAAACCCTTACATCCAAAAATCATTCAGGGTGAGTTTTCAGGTAAGTATTACCACCTCCATCATTGGCACATTATTTGGATTCCTTGTTGCTTATGCGATCACCCTTGGTAACGCTCCAAGATGGATGAGAAATATTTTGATGAGTTTTTCAGGGCTTGCCGCAAATTTCGGTGGTGTCCCATTGGCTTTTGCCTATATAGCCACGCTAGGTAGAACAGGGTTTGTTACGTATCTATTAAAACAGGTCTGTTTTACAAACAGCAAGGGTCAGGTATGTCCTTTTGACTTATATCAAAACGGTTTCAACCTTTACAGTATGGTTGGATTGGTTCTTGCGTACACCTACTTCTTACTTCCACTTATGGTACTCACCATAGCTCCTGCTATAGAAGGAATGAAAAAAGATTGGCGCGAGGCGTGTGAGAATTTGGGTGGAAGCACCGCTCAATACTGGTTATATGTTGGCATCCCGATCCTATGGCCTTCAATCCTCGCGTCCTTCATTCTATTGTTTAGCAGCGCGTTTGGGGCTTTTGCAACCGCTCAAGCGCTTACGGGGGGATCGATATACCTAGTACCAATCGTTATTGGGCAGCAGATTCGGGGGGATGTGATGAATAACCCAAATGAAGGTTACGCTTTAGCTTTACTGATGGTGATTGTAATGGGCGTAGCTATTGCTTTGTACACTTGGTTACAAAAGCGAACAGCAAAATGGGTAGCTCTATGAGAAAAGGTAAATTGAATTTTTGGTCTTTCTTCTGGCCAATTTTAGCTATGACATATTTTTTTGTGCCCCTCTATGGCACTCTAGACTTTTCTCTTCGAATGAAAAAAGGAGTCATCAGCCTCCTTGCCTACCAAACTGTTTTGGCGGACCCCCAATTCATTGAAAGTTTTCAATACTCTGTAGTGATGGGTATTGTTAGTGTTACTTTGAGCATTCTATTGTTTGTTCCAACCGTTTATTGGATCTATCTAAAGGTTCCAAAAGCTAGACCGTTTGTTGAGATAGTTTCGATCTTACCATTTATTATCCCAACCATCGTATTTGTCTTTGGGCTTATCCGGACCTTCAGTAGGCCGCCTTTTCTGCTTACTCTAACGCCATTTAAGACTGATATCCTGATGGCAGCTGGTTATATTATTCTCAGCATGCCATATATGTTTCGGGCAATTGATGTTGGTATGAGATCAATCGATGTTAAGACTTTAACTGAAGCTGGCCAAAGCTTGGGGGCAAATTGGCTCCAGATCTTATTCACGATTATCATTCCAAACCTTAGAATAGCCATTCTAAGCGGAGCTCTTATAGCTTTCGCCACAGTTTTAGGGGAAATGATCTTGGGAGACTTTCTTGTTCGGCCAGCATTTGGCGCTTATTTGGTGTTGGTTGGTAGGTCAAAAGCTTACGAACCTGCGGCTCTTTCCATAATCAGTTACGCGCTCACTTGGATAATGCTAGGTGCCATCCAGGTTTTTGCAAAGGGAAGCAGCTCTCAATCTCAATTATTGGGGAGAGGGTAAACCCCTCACGGGAGAATTATGTCATACCTAAACTTAAAAAACATATATAAAACGTTTTCTTCAAATGTCGCAGTAGATGACTTCTCGCTGGATATAGCACAGGGCGAGTTTATTTCCTTTTTAGGGCCGAGTGGTTGTGGTAAAACAACAACTCTGCGGATGGTTGCTGGTTTTGAATACCCAACCGCGGGTTCAATTGCATTGCTAGGGAATGAAATCACTAACTTGCCGCCAAATAAACGCAATATTGGCATGGTCTTTCAATCTTATGCACTTTTTCCAAACATGACTGTGGCTGAAAACATAGGTTTTGGCCTCAAAGTTTCAAATACAAATACTATTGAAATAAAGGCTCGTGTTACCGAGGCGTTGAGTTTGATTCATATGCAGGATTTGGGAGGCAGGTACCCCGGTCAACTCTCTGGTGGGCAACAACAGCGAGTGGCATTGGCGAGGGCATTGGCAATTAAACCTAAAGTGTTGCTTTTAGATGAACCTCTCAGCGCATTGGACGCGAAGATTCGCTTGGAGTTGAGATTGGAAATTCGACGCATCCAAAAACAATTGAATATGACCACTATTTATGTCACCCACGATCAAGAAGAGGCACTAACCCTATCTGATCGAATTGTAGTAATGAACCAAGGCAGGGTCGAACAGGTTGACACACCAAGCAGAATATATAATTATCCATCAACTGAATTTGTTGCGAGTTTTGTAGGTCATATCAACATATTCCCTGTTTCTGTTATCGATGGTGGGGAAGGAATAGTGGATTTGAGTGGCAATAAAATCCGTAGCAGAAAACATATGCAGGAAGGTGCAATACCAGTGCATATGGCTGTGCGCCCCGAAGAATTGACCCCCGGTCATAGAGAAGGCGCTAATAATCTCACCGGAAACATCCATTCTGTTCAATATCTCGGTTCTGTAGTACGAATCCAAATAGATGTATCCGGAAACTTCCTTTCGATGGATTTATTCAATCAAAGGGATTTATCAATTCCCATGGTAGGAGACAGATTTGACGTCAATTTTTCTTCAGACTCTTGTTGGTTATTATAAAAGGCAGGTATATCTATGATAAGCAAATGGAAAGATAAAGCACTATTTACTCCGGGTCCACTGACTACAAGCCGTACGACCAAACAGGCTATGTTATTAGATCTTGGTTCCCGCGACCCTGAATTTATTACCATCGTACGAGAAGTCCGACAAAGGCTTGTAGAATTGGCAATGGGGCAAGGTAGCCATACAACTATCTTGATGCAAGGAAGCGGTACTTTCGGTATCGAAGCCGTACTTTCTTCCATTATCGCCCCAGGCGGAAAAATACTTGTATTGAATAATGGGGCATATGGGTCACGCATGGTTAAGATAGCAAAAACCCACAAAATTGATGTCATTGACCAGAAGAGCGCAGAAGACCAAGAACCGGATATTGCACTGATGGAAAAGACCCTTCAAGAAGACCCACATATCACGCATATAGCGGTGGTTCATTGTGAAACGACTACTGGGATCATCAATCCAATCGAAAATTACTGCAAAGTTGCTAAAAAATTTGGCAAAACTACAATAGTAGATGCGATGAGTAGCTTTGGAGCTTATTCAATTGATGTTCATGAGATGAAAATCGATTTTCTTATTTCCTCCTCAAATAAATGCATCGAGGGTGTTCCTGGTTTTTCCTTCATTATAGCGAACAAAGATCAACTCGAATTGGCGCGTGGGATGGCCCACACAGTAAGTTTGGATATCGTTTCGCAAGCTGATGGGCTAGAGCAAGATGGACAATTTCGTTTTACTCCTCCAACACAGGTTCTTCTAGCGTTTTATCAAGCGTTATTAGAATTGGAAATGGAGGGTGGAGTAATAGCTCGAGCAGGTAGATACCAAGTAAATTACAACCTTACTTTAGATTCGATGCAATCGATGGGTTTTGTCCCCTACTTATCCCCCGAAAAACGAGGATACATCATAACCTCGTTCCATTATCCTAACCATCCTAATTTCTCTTTTGCTAACTTCTACAAAAAGTTATCCGATCTTGGTTTTGCCATTTATCCTGGAAAATTAAGCCAAGTGGATTGTTTTAGAATAGGGCATATTGGACGATTGTCGGAAGGAGATATTACAGGTCTCATCCTAGCAATAGGAAAAGTATTACAAGAGATGGATATTGCGTTACCGAAAGGATCACGAGAATGACGATGTATCAAATGCCAAAAGGCAGGATTAATGGTGTTATTTTAGATTGGGCTGGAACAGCGGTAGATTTTGGCTCAAAGGCTCCCGCTGCCGTTTTTGTTGCCCTCTTCAAGAGTGAAGGTATTGAAATTTCATCCCAACAGGCTAGAAGTGGTATGGGTTTGATGAAAAAAGACCATTTACGAAAGATTCTCTCGTTAGAGGATGTTCACCAAAAATGGATGAAAGAAAAAGGCGCTGATGTAACTGCCCAAGATATAGACCGATTGTTTGAGGACTTTATACCGTTGCAATCTCAAACAATTGCAGATCATGCGATTCCGATTCCTGGTTTATTCGATACTCTCGAATTTCTTCGAGGAAAACAAATAAAAATTGGCACTACTACAGGATATCTTAGGCAAATGATGGATATATTGGTGCCAAGGGCGGCAGAATTGGGCTATCACCCTGATTCAATTGTTTGTCCTGATGAAGTACCAGCTGGCCGCCCGTACCCGTGGATGTGCTATAGAAATGCGATAAATTTAGATGTTTATCCAATGTCCTCTATGGTTAAAGTTGGCGATACCACCGTAGATATTGAAGAAGGAATCAATGCAGGGATGTGGACTGTCGGTCTCGCTGCTACCGGTAATTTGCTCGGTCTTGGCGAAGAAGAATATTTTTCACTATCAATTGAAGACCGGGAAAAATTACTGATCCCTGCTCGGCAAACACTAATTGATGCTGGGGCGCATTATGTAATCGATGGTATTTGGGATTTAGCAAACGTGATTAACACAATACAAGGGTAGGGTAATGCCAAAAACACCTTCCCAAAAGTTGGCGATATTTGATCTTGATTACACCATCCTCTCTATTGATAGCGAAGTGCTTTGGAGCGAATTTCTATATAAGAAGAACCTAGTAAACGATTCTTTCCTGCAGCAAGTTATGCAGTATTATATTGATTTTGAAAACGGCGCGCTCGATATGGATGGATATCAATCATTCCTCAATCAACCGCTTTTAGAAATACCTCAAAAAACCTTATTCGAACTTCGCAAGAAATTCCTTCATAAAATCAAAAAAAATATCCGTCCAAAGATTTTGAAGAGGATAAAGCATTTCCGAATGAATGATTTTACAATTCTGCTTATTTCTGCATCGAATAGTTTCTTAGTAGAGAGTATCGCTAATGTATTAGGGATAGAAAATTATCTTTGCACCCGCTTGGAAATTGAGGGTGGATCCCTGACAAATAAAATCGAGGGTATTCCGGCGTATCGTGAAGGGAAGATGGAATTACTAAAAAGCTGGTTATCCGAACATGAAACTGAGTTTATTGACACTTGGGCATATAGCGATTCACATAATGATCTTCCTATGCTTGAATGGGTAAAAAATCCAGTCGTAACATACCCCGACCACATCCTGAGACAAATAGCCACAACACGTGGATGGCCAATAATTGATTAAACCAACCACATCCTGAACCAAAAAAACCAATTCTTGCTGAATAAATTAATATTGAAATATTCCTTGGGAAATCATATAAGTTTTTCCCAAGGAATAAGAATTCATCGAAATAAATTTACCTACCTTGTGCGATTTCTGGAAATTTCCAGAATTTTTGAGAACCCAAGCCAATCAATCGTTCTGTTGTAACTTGCTCCAATAGTTTTTGTGCTTGTTGAGCTATTAACTTTGCGGAAATTCCCCCGTTTTGGATTGGAAGTAGGTAATTTAATTCATCTTTGTTCAAGTAGGTGTGGGTTTCCTTGCCTAACGCTAGTGCTACAAAAGTGCAGGTGGATTGTTGTGTGATTACCAGACTTGCGTTGGCAATCATATCGTTGACATTACCATGAGTGAAAACGCGTGCGTCGGGTAAAACTGAGAGGATTTCAAAAGTTGCCCTTTCAGGCTCTTCGCTAGGGTGTAGTTTAAAAATCAAAGGTTTTCCATTAGCCTGCAATTTAACCTGTTCCAAAAATGACATTCTATCTTCAAATCGGAATGACTCTCGATAAGGAGTAGTAGCTACTAAGACGTAGTCTTTCATGCCAAAGGAATTATTCAAGTGTTTTTCTAAGTTATCAAAGTTCGGAATGCCGGTGACGACAATTTTTTCAGGTTTTACACCCTTGCGAATAAAAAGCTGAGAATACCCATTGGACGCGACACAAAAAAGATCGTAACTATCAGAAAGACCAGCGGTAGCAGTGTTTGCCAGATAGCGTGGCAATATCGGCAGGGTTTTATACAAGGCATAGATAACCCCTTCAGGTTCAGTGATGCCTTCTTGAACCAACAAGGTTTTTTTGTGTTGGATATTCTTTTGAATGATTAGATCTGAACAAGTAACTACGAGGTCGTATTCCCGACTTTCCCCACGATGATCAACATTTAGATGATTTTGATACAAGTATTCGAGGGTATCTCGTCTGTGACGGCCACCAAGTACGGTAAAGTCAAGCAATCCGATTTTAGCAGCGATATCTTCCACACCGTCAGCAAAATAGGGGGTGAAATAATTATTTGTGTTGGCGAGGTGCTGTGATATCTGATGCATCTGTGTAGTTTGATTGATAGAGCCACAAATAAATAAAATATTCTTCATCTTTTTTCCTTGAATAAATTCTAACTACTCAAAGTTAATAAATTGAGAATAAGCTGTTAAGATTTTGTAAACTCTATAAGAAACATATATTGTCCGGTAATAAGTTTTTACGTCGGGAAAAGTGTTTTTCCAAACCAGTTTCCAATCGCGCTGATAGATAAATGGTTGTTAATGATGCCGCCGAAATTGCCAAACCAGAAAAATAGGAGGCAATCCTAAAAAAAAATACATTTCTTACCACTCCGCATACAATCTTTAAAAATTAATATTTTTTGTCTCAAGCTAAGCACCATTGGTGATGGATAAAGTAGAATCCTAAATTATAGGTTCAGCAGTTGCTCAGGCATAACCCTACTCATTTGTTTGACGCATAGGATTGTTAGTGTTAGAATATTTCTTCGCAAGCTGGGCGCGTAGCTCAATGGCAGAGCAGCGGCCTTTTAAGCCGTTTGT
>CAIRYE010000333.1 GCA_903882765.1 uncultured Anaerolineae bacterium | reverse complement strand
TGCCGAAGGAGCGCAATTGTTCGGCGAAGGCTTCTACCAGCGGGCGGGCGTGCTCGGGCAGGGCGGCATCGGTGAAGCTGGGTCGGCGGCCTTTGCGGGTATCGGCGTAAAGGGTGAATTGGGAAACCAAGATGGCTCCGCCTTTTACATCTAGGAGGGAGAGGTTCATCTTGCCGGCGTCGTCCTCGAAAATGCGCAGGGTGGCGATCTTCTCAGCGAGGTAAGTGACTTGTTCGGAGGTATCGGCGTGGCCGATGCCAAGCAGGATGACGAGGCCTTGGTCGATCTGGGCGGTGATTTGGCCGGCAACGGTGACCTTGCCGTATTTTACACGTTGGACGAGAGCTCTCATAGGGTTGAATTATAGCAAAGAGAGGGGATTTGGCGGTGGGGATCTTTTTTTTGGGAATGGGGGGTGTTCTTTTGGAGGGGGTTGAAGTGCGGTTGGCTGGCGCCGGCTTGGATGGTTATGACCATCTGTTACGAAGGGCTTTGCGCTTCGGCGGGTGCGTGTTCTTTGGGAGGGTTGAAGTGCGGTTGGCTGGCGCTAACTTGGATGGTCATGCCCATCCACTACGAAGGGCTTGGGTGGTCATGCCTAGCCGATTCGGAGGGCTTTGCGCTTCGGCGGGCGTGGGGAGGTGTTCTTTGGGAGGGTTGAAGTGCGGTTGGGTGACGCCGGCTTGGATGGTCATGCCCATCCACTACGAAGGGCTTGGGTGGTTATGATCATCTGGTACGAAGGGCTTGGGTGGTTATGATCATCTGGTACGAAGGGCTTTGCGCTTCGGCGGGTGCGTGTTCTTTGGGAGGGTTGAAGTGCGGTTGGCTGGCGCCAACTTGGATGGTCATGCCCATCCACTACGAAGGGCGTGGGTGGTTATTACCAGCCGATACGAAGGGCTTTGATGGTCATGCCTAACCGAAACGAAGGGCTTGGGTGGTCATGCCTAGCCGAAACGAAGGGCTTGGGTGGTTATGACCATTTATTACGATGGGATTTGACGGTGGGGATCTTTTAAGTTATGCAACCTGTACACCTTGCGGGTACAGGTTGCTTTTTTATGTTGGGGGGAAGTTACTTGGGCAGCTGCAGGGCGTCGCGCACGGCACCCATGGTTTCTTCGGCGATGACGCGGGCACGGCCGGCGCCATCGTGCAGGATATCCCAGACGGCGGTGGGGTTCTTGCCGAGGTCATCGCGACGTTCGCGGAAGGGGGCAAGGTTGGCGTTGAGGTTGGCGGCGTATTTCTTTTTGCAATCTACGCAGCCAATGCCGGCGGTGCGGCAATCGCTGTTGATCTGCGCTACTTCTTCTTTGGTTGAGAAGATCTTGTGCATCGAGAATACGTTGCAGACATCGGGGTTGCCGGGGTCGTTGCGGCGCAGGCGTTGTGGGTCGGTGACCATTTGCATAACGCGTTTTTGGGTTTCTTCGGCGTTGGAGGCTAGCTCGATGTGGTTGTTCAGGCTTTTGCCCATCTTTTGTACGCCATCTATGCCCAACACTTTTGGGATCTCGGTGTTCTTCATCAATGGTTCCTTTAATACAGCCTTGCCGTAACGGTAGTTAAAGGAACGGACTGTTTCACGAGAGAACTCAAGGTGGGGGGCTTGGTCTACGCCAACCGGGACGAAATCGGTGTTGTAGAGGACGATATCGGCGGTCATCAGCACTGGGTAGCCCACTAAGCCGTAATTGATGTTGCTTTCGTTTTGGCGCACCTTCTCTTTAAAGGTAGGAAGATCGGTGAGCTTACCGAGCGGGGTGACCATGGAAAGGTAGGTGTGCAGCTCCATCACTTGGGGAACGTGGCTTTGCACGAACATGATGGATTCTTCCGGGCGGATGCCGGCTGCCAGCCAATCCAATGCCATATCGTAGGTGTTCTGGATGAGGTCTTGGGTTGTTTCAACCGTGGTAAGGGCATGCACATCCACAATGCAGTACACGCACTCAAAATCGTCTTGCAACGCCACATAATTTTTGATGGCGCCTAAATAGTTGCCTAAATGCTGGCGGCCTGTTGGCCTCGCGCCTGAAAAAACTCGTCCTTTTTTTGCCATGGATCAATCCCTCACAGTAGGTTATTTTCTTGCATCAGCCGTAAGATCTCGTCGGCGCTGGTGTGCCGGCCGGTTTCTAACTTGCTGTAGATCAACAGTCCATTTATTACCACTTCAAAACGGCCGCCGTTGGAGGGAAAGAGGTTGATCGATTCGATCTTGTCTTCCGCTTTGCTGAGCAGCGTTTGTAACAGGCTCACGGCCCGTGGTGTGTAATGTCAGACCGCGCAATACGTGATCTCAATTTTCATTTTTGTTTATCCATCTCGATTTGTACCAAATTTATTGTGAGATTATAGCATAATCGATGCCCGAGCCGATGTGCCGGCGGGGGTGGGGGTGGTATGGGAAGAGTATCTGAGGGGGGCTGTTGGTAGGGGAAGGTTGCCATTATTTCGTTCTGAAATTGGGTCTTGACAGGCATAGATCTCTTTGATAATATTCCTATATAGATATATAGCAAATATGGATTATTATGCCACTTGAACACGCAATACTTGCTTTCATTGAATATATGCCACTTTCGGGGTATGACCTAAAGAAACTTTTTGGCGTCTCTGTGGCGCATTTTTGGTCTACCTCGCAAAGCCATATTTACAAATCGCTGGAGGGGTTGGAGAAAAAGGGCTGGGCTGAGGCGACCAGTATTTTGCAGGACGGAAAACCCAACCGCAAGGAGTATGCAATCACCGCCGCGGGGCACGCCGAGCTACGCCGATGGCTAGTTACCCCGCTGCCAATGGACCCGGTGCGCGAAGGGATGTTGATCCAAATCTTCTTCTCCCACCACAGCAGCAACCAAGAGATCGCCCTGCTGTTGGAATCGCGCATGGTTGAAATTCGACAGCATTTGCATTTACTCAAGACCTCGGCGCAAGCCGCCATTGAGAACAACGCCAAGCAGATACCTGATGACCGCGCCCCGATCTTGTGGCAGATCACCTTGGATTATGGCATCGCATACTACGAATTTGAGTTGAAATGGCATGAAAAAACGCTGGCGGCAATTGAGGAGCTGCCGAACCGGGGGAAAGCCTAAGAAAATTTCGATACCTACAATAAGCGCCCGGCGTTAGCTTGCCAGCGCGAAAAATTTAAACCACCGAAACTCGGTAGGTTTGTTTAACGCGCCTAATGCGCGGAAAGGGAACGAAATAATGAAAGTTGGCAGCGCGATCGATCTTAACAATGCCTTGGTAATACCGGTAGCACCGGGGTTGATGATCTTTTTTGGGAACGGTTCGGTAGGTGCGTTCAATTACCTTGCTCTGCACGGCACCTACTGTGTTTTGTGGCTGATCAAAGACCGTTCATACCCGGATAAGGGCTTTGATGGAACTTACCTGACAGTGATAGCGCTGTTGTTCGTGTTTTTGCCGTTGGCGGGATTTTACGTTGCGCCTTATATGCCGATCAGCTGGCGGCTTCGCCTGACCGCGCAGCTGATCGCATTAGCGCTGGTTCTTTCCATCTTCGCCATATTATTGCACTACATTAAGGATGCGCAAAAGTACTTTACCCAGCGCAACCGCAAGGGGCTAATCAAAGATGGGTGTTCACTGCTACCCGCAACCCCAATACTTTGGGTGAGATCATGATGTACTTGGCTTACGCCGTGCTTTCGATGCACTGGCTGCCGTTCGCCATTTTGGGCGGTTGGGTGTTCGGTTCCTTTTTGCGTATAACGCTGGCAAAAGATGCTCATCGGCTCGTTACGAACAATTCGCGGCTTACCAACAGCGCCCTAGATCGTTGTTTCTTACACAATTAATGAAAAATACTAAAGGAGAATAAATTATGACAAAGAAAATTTTGGTCATTGGGGCGGCTGGTTTTGTGGGCACGCCGATTGTGAGGCAATTGCTGGCGGATGGTTTCGCGGTGAAGGCGCTGGTGCGAAATGAACAAAAAGCGCGCCATTTGTTGGGCGATGCTGTTGAGCTTGAACTGGTGGTTGGCGACCTAACAGATCGGGTGGTTTTGGAAAGCGCCCTTGCCGGCGTGGACGGTGTGAACCTGAGCGCGCCATGGAAGAAGGAAGCCGATCTGGCAAAAAATGTGAGCAGGATATTGGCTGCGCAGGGCCGCAAGGACGCGCGGGTGACCTACATCTCAGGAACAACCACGCTGCCCGAAAACCGTTGGGCGCCGATGATCGCGGAAAAGCTAAAAGCGGAGCACGCCCTGATCGATAGCGGGGTGGAGTACACCATTTTACGCCCCAGCTGGTTTATGGACGCGCTGCCTTTGTTTGTACGGGATGGCCGCGCTACCCTGTTTGGCAAGCAAACCCAAGCGTATTATTTCCTCAGTTTGGTCGATTTTGCCCGAGCCGTTTCAGATTGTTATAAAAAGGAAGAGACCGCGAACCAGACGATGGTGCTGAATGGGCCGCAGGCTTTGCAGATGCTGGACGCCCTGCAACAATATTGCGATGTGGCTGCGCCGGGTATCAGGGCCGCCATCATGCCGATCTGGTTTGGCAATATGCTGGCTTGGATGACCAAAAGCCCCGAACTGAGGGATGTGGTTGGCATGATGGCGTATTTTGAGAAATCGCCCAAGGTGAGCTCGCCGAATGGCGCTGAAGGATGGGTAGTATCGGCTGGGATGACCATGGCCGAATGGCTAAAAACTTTGAAAGACGAAAGAAAGTAAAAAAATGGAAAAATTTGACGCAATTGTGATCGGCGCGGGTTTGGGCGGACTCTCTTCGGCGGGATATTTGGCGAAGGCTGGCAAAAAAGTGCTGGTGCTGGAGCGAAACCCGGTGCCGGGGGGGTACGCCACCGAGTTTCGGCGCGGCAAATATCGGTTTGAAGCCGCCTTGCACGCCATCGATGGCGCGGGACCGGGTGGCTGGTCGTACTCTATCTTGAAGGAATTGGGCGTGATGGAAAGGGTGGCTTTTCATCGCCTTGATCCCTTCTATACTGCTATTTACCCTGAAAACACCCTGGTGGCGCACGCCGACCCGGTGGCTTACGAAGCCGAATTGGTGCGTCTTTTTCCGCATGAGAAGGAAGGGATTCGGGCACTGTTCGATGAAATGATCGCTGTGTATTGGGAGGTACGGCGTTTTATTGTAGATGGGGAGATGGGTTTACGACCCGAGTTAGAAAGCATTCCTTCGCATTACTCCAAAATGTTGGCGGCGCAAACCAGCAGCCTCAGCGATTTTTTTACCCGGTTCATTAGTGATCCCAAACTAAGGGCTATGCTGAGCACGCTTTGGCCTTATTACGGTCTGCCCCCAGCGGAACTGAACGCCGCGACATTCATCTTTCCGTTCGTGAGTTTTCACCTGTTTGGGGCTTATTACCCCACCGGCGGCAGCCAGGCCCTTAGCCGCGCGCTGGAGAAAACCATTGTGGAGAACGGCGGGCTGATCAAATATCGTCAAACAGTGCGGAAGATCGAGGTGAAAGATGGGCGGGCGGTGGCGGTGGAGACCGAGGCGGGCTTGCGGGTGGAGGCGGATGTGATCGTTAGCAACTCCAACGCGCCCGATACCTTGCTCAAAATGGTTGACCAAGACCAGCTTCCGAGCGATTACCTGAAGAAGGTTAAGACCGAAGCGAATTCTATTTCGACTTTTTGTGTATTTTTGGGTTTAGACCGCGATATTCGGCATGATGGCTTTAATTACCACGAACTCTTTGTGGCGGATGGGTATGACCCTGAAAAAGATCATCAGAACTCCATCGCCGGCAATTTTGATAAAACCGGCATGTGTATCACCAATTACACTGTGGTGGACCCGGGCTGCGCACCGGAGGGCGGCTCGGTGTTGATGCTGCTGAGCATGGCGGATTGGAATACCAACGACCAGTGGGGCACCAATGGCAACTTGGAAAATTATGGGAGCAACCCACAGTATTTAGAACTAAAGGAAGCGGCCGCCGATGAGCTGATCGATAGAGCGGAAAAACTAATCCCGAATTTGCGTAAATCTGTCAAGTACAAAGAGATCTCCACCCCTATGACCAACTGGAAATACTCGCAGAACCCGGGCGGCGGTTTGTATGGTTCGGCACAGAGCGTAGAGAATGCCTACTTCAACCGGCTATCCGCCAAGACGCCTATCCCGAACCTGTTTTTGGCGGGGGCGTGGGCTTTTGGCGGCGGGATGAGCGCTGCGCTGCTATCGGGTCGGGAGACCTCGCGGATCGCGCTTGGGGTACTGGCGGGCAATTCGTTGGAGCCGCTGATGGGGGTTGAACTTCCAGCAGGAACGCGGGCCGCGCAGGTAGCGCAGACCGAGGTGGTTGAAAAGGGGAGCCAGGTTGGCGTGGTTTGCACGGTGAAGAAAACTGACGGAGCGGGGCTGCCGGCTGTGACCATAAAGGCGATCGGCTCGGGTAGGGAGGTGGCTTTGCGGGCTATAGGAAAGCCGGCCGTGCTGATGTTCCATGCGAAGCCTACAGCAGAGCAGGTTGGCAAGATCAATAAGGATGTTCGGACGCAGGCGAGGGATCGCGGCTTGGCTGATTTTTTGGTGGCGAGCGTGGTGGACTTGCACTCGGTGCCAAAACTATTTAGAGGGTTCGCTGAAGGTGCGATGCTTGATTCGTACAATGCCGCCGCGGCCAGTTTGCCGGCTGGAGAGGTTGCCCGAGACATGGTGGTGATCCTACCGGATTGGGATGGCGGCTTGGCGAAAGCCGCCGGCTTGAAAGAAGTTGATAAGGTGGTTGGTGTGGTGGTTTTGGATGGTGAGGGCAGCTTGTTGGGAAGGTTTCAGACCGCGAACCCCACCGAACAAATTTTGACAGCCTTAGCAAAGAAATAGGTTTGTTTGGGCGATCCCGGAATCTTAAGAAATATAAGGAAGAAAACAAGGCGGCAGAACGGGCAGTGAACGCGCCTCAATGGGTGAACGCGGATTGCCCTTGATGGAAAAAGAACGGATGAGCTCGGGTTGGTAGGATGGCCTGTTGTGCCGCAAGTGGAAGAGATCATCGCCAAGAAGGCGGCGAAGACCACATAACGCGTTTCGCGCAGAAGAGGAGAAATGTTGGATCGTTTATGGATGGGTGGGACAAAAACCCGTTTTTGGGTTGGGATAGGTTTTTCCGCGCTTTCGGGGTTGTTGTAGACGGCCTCGATGCCTGGGTATGATGTGCCTTATATTGGTTGGATCGCGTTGGTGCCGTTGCTGCTGGTTTTGCTTACAGCCGAAGAAAAGCTGATCTTTCCGCTATCGCTGCCGTTTGGAATAATCTTTTCGATGGGGGTTCATAACTGGTACCCGAATATTTTTCCGCCGGCGCTGGGGTATTTTTTAATCTTCGCGGTGGGAGCCTTTTACCCCAATATGCTGCTGCTGGGGATTTGGCTCAGCCGGCGGTTTTCAGGTGCTCTTTCGTTATTGGCAATTCCATTAGCTTGGAGCGCGATCGAGTTCGTGAAGTATATAGTGCCGGTGGTAGAGGATTGGTGGTTTGTGCTGCTGGCTAGTAGCGCTTGGCGCTTTCCGGCGGCACTGCAGATCCTTGGTGTGGCTGGTGTATTTGGGTTGAGTTTTTTGGTGATGATGGTGAATACAGCCATCGCCATGCTGCTGCTTGTCTGGAAGCAAGACCATAAATTAGCTCGCCTAGCTATGGCCGCGCTACTGGCTGCTGCGCTGATCGTTGGCATCGGCGGGCTCAGCCTGCCTAAAGCAAAGAACAGCTTTAGGGTAGCGGTTCTTACGGATATGGTATACCAACTGCCGCAGATGCGGGGGTTGGGCAATTTCGCCGGTTTGCTCGAAAAAAAGCCTGGGTTATCGCAAGCGCTGTTTGAGAACGACGCTGAGCTGACCCGACAGGTGGCGCAGGAAAAGCCGGCGTTTGTGGTGTGGTCGGAGAATGGCTTTGCCGATATGAGCGACCAAACATCCATGGCGGCGTTAGGTGGGCTGGCGGCAGAAACCGGCGCGAATATCGTGGTGGATGTGAATTGGATGACAAATAACGCAAATACAACACGGCTTTGCTGATGAGCGCTGACGGGCTGGAAATTGGCAGGCGTGCGAAGATCAACATCGTTTCGGAAGAAGCCGACGCCGGCATTATGCCCGGTCCGCTTTCTTTTGAGGTATTTGATACCGCTTATGGCAAGGCTGGTGTTGCTGTATGTTGGGATGTGCATCGCTTGTGGATCATGAGGGAGCTGGCACGTTCCGGTGCGGGCATTATTCTACTGCCGATGGATAACGACTTTTTGGGCGTGGCAAGTTTCCCGCCCTTCCATGCTGCCGATGCCGTATTCCGCGCCGCCGAGAATTAACTGGCGTTTGGCCTTGGAACCGTCAATGGCTTATCGATGGTGATCGATTCGTATGGACGCATCACTGCGGAAGGGAAAGTGAACCAGCGCGGAGCTGCCGTAGGGGAGACCTTCATCGTGGAGGATGAAACCATCTACACCCGTTTTGGTGATTGGTTTGGCTGGACGATGGTCTCGATGCTAGCGCTGATTTTGGCTACCCTATTTATAAAAAATCAATTATGGAGAGAATGATGACACCACTACTTACCGCAATCCTGATGATGTTTGCCGTGGCTGGTATTTTTGGCTTACGGCCGATCACCAAAATGATCACCATGAAATTGCATTCCAACCCCGTGATCGATCATCAGATCAAATTTCAGTCGCTTCAATTGCTGCTTACCGCTTTTGTGCTGGCGCTGGTGTATTTGCTGAACCCACAAACCTTTCTCACCTTTTTTCGGTTGGGGGATGTAAACGCGCGCATTAGCAAGATCGCTTGGTTGGGCGTTGCCGGCACTGAGACTTGGCTAGAGATCGCTACCAGTATTGGGGTGTTTGTTA
>CAIRYE010000332.1 GCA_903882765.1 uncultured Anaerolineae bacterium | reverse complement strand
CTTATTCCCTTGTCAAGCGAATGGCAACGATCTATTGGTGTACGAACCAGAAAGCTTGATGGGTACCAAGAACATTATGGCAACCTTCTCGTTCCCTCGCCAAAACTCTGATCCTTACCTCGCCTTATCAGATTATTTTGCATCGGTAGAAACAGGTGTGATCGATGTGCTTGGGTTGCAGGTAGTGACAGTTGGCCAGGAAGCAAGCGAGCGATTTGACAAGCTGCAAGCTGAGGGAAATTATACCGAAGGGTATTTCACGCATGGTCTGGCCGTTCAAACCGCGGAAGCATCCGCTGATTTCCTGCATAATTTCGTTCGCAAGGAAATGGGTATCGCCGATGGGCAGGGCAAACGATACTCTTGGGGCTATCCCGCTATCCCTGATCTGGAAGACCATCGAAAAGTATTCGATCTTCTACCTGTTGAAAAAGAACTTGGGATGACCTTATCCGCTGCCTATCAGCTGATCCCCGAACAATCAACTGCCGCCATCATCATCCATCACCCAGAAGCGCGCTATTACAGCACCGGTGAAAGCCGTGTTGACCAGTTGATGAAATAAGGAAGAATGTCTGATTTTTTTGAAAAATTAAAGAAGTCAACCCTGATCGCCGATGGAGCGATGGGGACTATGCTCATTTCAAAGGGCATTCACCCCGAAATTTGCCTCGATGAGCTGAACATTAGTAACCCGGCGATCATCAAAGAAATTCACAGCGAGTACATTGAAGCCGGCGCGAATATCATCCTTGCCAATACCTTTAGCTCCAATCGCTTCAAGCTTGAAAAATATGGGTTGTTAAGCAAAATTCAGGAGATCAATAAGGCAGGCGTTATAAACGCCCGTGCAGCCGCATATGCCTCCGGAAAAGACGTTCTGGTTGCCGGTGATGTTGGCCCCTTAGGGGTACGTTTAGCTCCATTTGGTCGGATCCAACCGGAAGAAGCCACCGAGGCTTTTACAGAACAGATCCAAGCGTTGGTTGATGCCGGGGTAGACTTGATCGTGATCGAAACGATCACTGATCTACAAGAAGCCAAGATAGCGGTTAAGGTTGCCAAGGAACTTACCAAAAAACCGGTAGTTATTTCCGCCACCTTCACCCGCGATGGCCGTACACTCTTGGGGGACACCCCCACCCAAGCCGCTAACATTCTGGCCGAAACTGATGCCGATGTGATCGGGGTAAACTGCTCTGGCGGGCCAACACAACTATTACGTATTCTGACCCAAATGATCCAAGCTCAACCATCCAAGAAGTTTTGGGTAAAACCCAATGCTGGCTGGCCAGAGATCGTGAGCGGGAGAATGGTATACCCAGCCGAACCGGAATATTTTGGCAATTACGCCATTTCCTTCAAAAACGCTGGCGCTTCCATCATCGGCGGTTGCTGCGGAACTACTCCAAAGCATATTGCCGCCATTTACAAAACACTTCAACAAGCACCCGCGGTTTCCAGTTCCAAAAATATTAGGTTTTCTCCAATTGAACAGACCGTCACTGAGTTTGAGGAAGAACCGCCAACTCAACTGAGCCAAAAATTATCCACTGGTAGGTTTGCCATTGCCGCCGAGATGAGCCCGCCGCGAGGGTTATCTGTTCACAAACTTCTCGCCGGCGCGAAGATCTTAATTGAAGCCGGTGTGGATGTGATCGATGTCAACGATAGCCCTATGGCACGTATGAGAATGTCCGCTTGGGCGGTCTGCGATCTCTTGCAGCAAAAATTAGGCGTCGAAACCACCATCCATTTCCCAACCCGTGGACGCAACCTGATTCGTATACAGGGCGATCTATTAGCTGTGCACGCTCTTGGCATCCGTAATATCTTCGTTGTGATGGGTGATCCCGCCTCCATTGGTGATTACCCAGATGCCACCGATAATTACGATATCGTTCCTTCAGGCTTAATTCAACTCATCAAGCACGGTTTTAATACCGGACGTGACCACGCGGGGGCTAACATCGATCAGCCCACTAATTTTTTCGCCGGCGCGGCGCTCAACTTAAACCCAAAAGACCCACAAACCGAGAT
>CAIRYE010000331.1 GCA_903882765.1 uncultured Anaerolineae bacterium | reverse complement strand
GCCGCTTGGTTCATCAATAATACCAATGTAGCAGTAAAGAATTTTGCAATGAGTGTCCAATCCATTTTTGGTGGAAACTCTGCAGGGTATTGGGTGATGTACTTCTTTATGGTTGTAATTTTCACATTCTTCTATACTGATGTTCTTTTTACCCAACAAAATTATGGGGAAAATCTCAAAAAAGTTGGCGCGCAGATCCCTGGTGTAAACCGTGGCGCTCCTACCCAAAAATATCTAACTAAAGTTCAGAGAAGAATTACCTTGCCGGGAGCGTTATTCCTTGGTTTGGTGGCGATACTTCCTTACCTTCTAAGCCTATTGCTTACCGCGGTTGGTATAGGTGGGGGTGCATCTTCTGCTGGTCTTCTCCTTGTTTCATCGTCAGGTTTGTTGATCGTTGTTGGTGTTGTTCGAGATACCTTCTCAACCATCGATGCTGAATTAAAACTACACGGATATCAGGATTCAATTCTGGTTAGATAGAGAGGCTGCAATGCCAACATATATTGTTCTGCTTGGCCCTCCAGGTGCTGGAAAAGGGACGCAGGCAGGCATACTTTCCGAGAAATTTAAATTACCCCACATTTCTTCGGGTGATATTTTTCGGGAAAACATCAGAAATAACACTGAAATGGGTAAGATCGCCCAAACCTTTATTAGCAAGGGCGAATTAGTTCCCGACGACGTAACAGTAGCGATGATACGGGACCGTTTCAAGCGTCCCGATTGTGTGAGGGGAGCCATCCTAGATGGTTTCCCCCGCACCCCTCCCCAAGCAGATAGTTTGGCTGAAATGCTGAGGGAGTTTGGTGGAAAAGTGGATTTGGTTCCGTTCATAACAGCCCCAGCTGAAGCTTTGATCGAAAGATTGGCAGGGCGATGGAGTTGCAAGGAATGTGGCCATGCCTTTCACTCTAAATTTAATCCACCGAAAACACCTGGCCATTGCGATTTTGATCAATCGGCCTTGTACCAAAGAGATGATGATAAACCGGATACGGTGAAACACCGAATAGACGTTTATCAACAACAAACCGCCCCTTTGATAGATTACTATAAAAAGGGTGGGATATTAACTGAGGTTAACGGGTTTGGCTCGATCGAAGAAGTTGCCACCCTGATGAACTCAATTATGTGCGTAGAATAGAAATAATATTATTATGGACTGGTCGAGAAAAGTAAACATAAAAAATTCATCCGAGATCGCGATCATGCGAGAAGCTGGGCGAATTAATGCTACTGTTCATGCGGCGGTTCGTGATTTATTGCAACCCGGAGTTTCAACAGCAGATCTCGACGCGGCTGCCGAGGATGTGTTGAAGAAATTTGGGGTCGTATCGCCTTTCAAAGGATATGGGCATCCGCCCTTTCCGAATTCCATCACGGTCTCCATTAATGAAGAACTCGTCCATGGGATTCCTTCGAAAGATAGAAAGTTAAAAGAAGGGGACATTGTTTCGATTGACTGTGGTACATACTATCAAGGTTATGTGGCCGATTCCGCCTTTACCGGTGGGGTTGGGCAGATCTCTGAAAAAGCCGCAAAGCTATTAGAGGTTACCGAGAAATCATTGTACGCTGGCATAGAAAAAATGCGCCCCGGAAATATGACTGGAGATGTATCGGAGGCGATACAACAATATGTAGAAAGCCACGGTTATCACGTTACCCGGGAGTATACCGGGCACGGTGTTGGCAAGCAAATGCACGAAGGTCCACAGGTTCCCAATTATGGGAAGGCTGGAACTGGGGTGTTATTGCAGCCAGGAGTTGTGATCGCTATCGAACCAATGGTGTTGATCGGAACACACAGGACCAAGGTGGCAAAAGATAATTGGACTGTAGTATCTGCTGATGGGTCGTTGACAGCGCACTTTGAACATAGTATCGCTGTTACCGAAGGAGAACCCCTAATCCTGACTGTCCTGTGATCAGAAGCAAGATGCTGCAAATAATTATAGACAAATATTCAAAACCGAGTATAATTGTAACTTCGGCTGTTGGGACTCATTTCTGTCCACCTGAAGGAGAAAGGCACTCATGAAAGTATCACCATCCATTAGAAAACGTTGTGCAAAATGTAAAATCGTTAAGCGCAGCGGCAGACTCCTCGTGATCTGCGAAAATCCAAAACACAAACAGAGGCAGGGTTAATTACATGGCGCGTATTGAAGGTATTGACCTCCCTCGTAACAAACGTGTTGAGATCGGCTTAACCTACCTTTATGGTATCGGTCTTACTCGTTCGCATAAGATCCTTGCAGAAACCAAGATCAACCCTGACACCAGAATTAAAGACCTGTCAGAGTCTGAAGTTGCTGCACTGCGTGAATACATCCAAAAGAATTTTACTCTTGAGGGTGATCTGCGCCGCCAGGAACAGCTGAATATCAAGCGTCTGATCGAGATCGGATGTTACCGCGGTTTAAGACACCGTCGTAATCTTCCCGTTCATGGTCAGCGCACCCGTACCAATTCGCGAACCCGCAAAGGCCCCAAGAAGACTGTTGCCGGTCGTGGTCGTCGTCGTGGTGCAAAGAAGTAAGCAGGAGAATAATATTTTATGGCACAGAATGTACGCCAGTCGCGCCGCACTACAGGCGCCAAAAAAGCCAAGCGCTCCATTTCTTCCGGGCAGGTGCATGTATTTGCCTCGTTCAATAATACTATCGTAACTGTTACCGATTCCATGGGCAATACTGTTGCCTGGGGAAGTTCCGGTTCCGCTGGTTTCAAGGGTTCCAGAAAAAGCACTCCATTTGCCGCAAGGCTTGCCGCCGAGCAAGCTATCAAAACGGCTCAGCAAATGGGTTTGCAAGAAGCTGACCTTGTCATCAAAGGACCAGGGCCTGGTCGTGAATCAGCCATTAGGGCTGTTCAATCGATGGGTATTAAAGTCAGATCCATTTTGGATAAGACACCTGTAGCCCACAATGGTTGCAGGCCACCGAAAAAGCGCCGCGTGTAAGAATTAAAAGAGGTATAGAACAATGGCGAAATATATTGGGCCGGTATGCAGATTATGTCGGCGTGAAGGCGAAAAATTGTTTTTAAAGGGTGAGCGCTGTTTCACCGCAAAATGCGGATTTGAAAAGCGTAGCTATGGACCCGGTGTCCATGGTAAATCAGGTGGCAGATCAAAATCCGCCACTGGTCGTGAGTCCGATTTCGCTCGCCAGTTGCGCGCTAAACAGCGTGCGAGGCGTGTTTATGGAGTATTAGAACGCCAATTCCGGGGTTATTATGAAGCCGCGGTAAAAGGTAGTGGTCTTAGAGGTCTCAATCTGTTACAACAGCTTGAAGCTCGTTTGGATAATGTAGTATACCGAATGGGTTTTGCCTCAAGTCGTTCACAGGCAAGGCAACTTGTTGCTCATGGTCATTTTACGGTTAACGGTCGAAAAACTGATATCCCATCAATGTTAATGGCTGCTGGAGATGTTGTTGAAGTCCGCGAAAAATCCCGTACCACTAGTTATTTCAAAGAACTTGGTGAAGTAGCCCAAAAACGTGTTTATCCGGCTTGGATCAATCGGGACATGTCGAATTTAAAGGCTAATGTCTTAAGACTTCCTGAAAGAGCAGAAATCGACGGTAATCTGAACGAACAGCTCATCGTTGAATACTACTCCAGACGATAATGCGTCTAATCCTTGGCAAAGATCGTTGCCAGGAAATTAGCAAAGCGTTTGTTTTTTGAACAGGAAGAGGTGAAACTTGACCGGAATTTGGAATATGCCAAATATTGAGCGCGAGTCACTCGCTGAAGCTCGAAATTATGGAAAATTTAACATTCACCCGCTTGAACGTGGGTATGGCGTAACACTTGGAAACGCATTACGACGTGTATTGCTCTCCTCGCTAGATGGTGTCGCGGTTACATCCATCCGCCTTACTTATGTTTTGCATGAATTTAGCGATATCCCTGGTGTCAGGGAGGACGTTATTCAGGTAATCCTTCATATCAAGCAGTTACGAATGAGGTTGAATGGCGTAGATTCCACCCGTATGCATCTTTCAGTTCGAGGTGAGGGTGTAGTTACAGCCGCAGATATCAATACATCATCTGATGTTGAGATTATCAATCCGGATCTTTATCTGTTTACAGTAGATGATCCTAAGACCCGCGTAGATATTGAATTTACGGTAGAACGCGGAAGGGGATACTCGCCCGCAAATGAGCGTTCTGGTCATTTGCCCATTGGCGAAATGCCCGTTGATGCAATATTTAGCCCTGTAAAGCGCGTAAATTGGGATGTTTCCAATACTCGCGTTCAGCAGTCGACCAATTATGATAAGTTGACCATGGAAATTTGGACCGATGGGACGATCTCACCTGAGAAGGCCCTAAGTTCAGCGGCAATGACTTTGATCGAACACCTCAGACACTTAGCTGGTTTTAGTGAAGAAGTGATCCCGATCAAGAAGGAAGTTGAACTTCCTACTTCTCGCATTCATAGCGAGCTTGCTGAAACCTCCATCGACCAGCTGGACCTGTCTGTCCGTGTCTTCAACTCTCTGAAGCGAACTGGTATTCAGAACGTTGGGGATGTGCTTGACCTTTTAGAAAAAGGCGAGCAGGCGGTAATGTCTATTCGTAATTTTGGCGATAAGAGTCTCGATGAGCTTCGCCAGAAAATGATCGAAAAAGGCTACTTAAAAGATCAATTAAATACTTTGGAGTAATACAAGATGCGACATCAAGTAGCTGGATATAAATTAGGTCGTTCAAAAGGCGCAAGAATCGCCCTTCGTCGTACCTTGATCAAACAATTGTTCACACATGAGCGAATCACCACTACCCGCGCAAAAGCTGAAGCTATTCGCGGTGAGGCCGAACGGATGATCACAGTAGCTCGCCGTTCCGCTGAAGGCACTGACATTGTAAAAGTCAATGCTCGACGGTTGATCGCCGCTCGCTTGGGTGGTGGCAATGACGTGGTAAAGAAGATCTTTGATGAGATCGGTCCCCGTTTTGCGACCCGCCCAGGTGGCTATACCCGAATGCTGAAATTAGGACCACGACAAGGCGATTCTGCCCAGATGGTGATCCTAGAATTGGTTGAAGAATAGGTCGTTTTCTTAATGCCGCCAGCCGGCGGCAATGAGGAGACCTTTCATTGGAACGTTACAAACTTACTTTTGCCTACGAGGGCACCAATTATTTTGGTAGCCAGAGGCAAGAAACGACTCCAACAGTTCAACGTGCTTTAGAAAACGCGCTGAGCTGCATTGGTTGGCAGGGAGATTCGATTCTCCTTGCTGGTAGAACCGATACCGGCGTTCACGCTAGTGGACAAGTAGCGGCGTTTGATTTCGAGTGGCAACACGATCCTGAAGAATTACTCAGGGCGATCAACGCTAAATTACCAACCGATATTGCTGTTACCCAGATCAGCATTGTCCCAAGGGATTTTCACCCAAGGTTTGATGCTAGCTCTCGGGTTTATTCCTACCGGATTTATTGCCAACCAATTCGCGACCCATTTAGGGAGCGGTTAGCCTGGAGACAATGGCCACCTTTGAATGGGCGGTTATTAGATCAGGCAGCCGAAGTCCTTATTGGGACTCATGATTTTGCCGCGTTCGGCACCCCGCCCCGGAAAGAACAAAGCACGATCAGAAATTTGTATTTAGCGAATTGGAGTTTGGAAGGCGATGAATGGAAATTTACTATTCAGGCGAATGCCTTCTTATATCATATGGTTCGAAGGTTGGTGTTCTTTCAGGTGGCAATTGCACAGGGAAGGTTACCGCTTAGCCTCTTGGGTAAGTTACTCAAGGTGCCAAAACAAAAAGCCATTTCAGGGCTTGCGCCTTCAAATGGACTAACACTAATAAAAGTTACATATCCTGAATAATCAGGAAAATTCGACTTTAGAAAGTAATGGAGATACGACCGTGTACAAATCGTACTATCCGAAAGCAAATGAGATCCAAAATGATTGGGTGGTTATCGATGCCGCCGGTCAGAATCTGGGTAGGTTAACGGCTAAAATTGCCGCCACTTTGCTCGGTAAACATAAACCTATTTTTACCCCGGGTGTTCCCGTGGGTGATTATGTCGTCGTCATCAATGCTGCTCACATCACAGTGACTGGCACAAAATTGACCGAAAAATGGTACCACAAACATTCTGGCTATCCGGGTGGCTTAAAATCAGTTACCCTCAAGGATCAGTTAAAGAATCATCCCGATCGCGTTATTCGTGACGCTGTTTGGGGTATGCTTCCCAAAAACCGATTCAGCCATGCCATTATCAAACGCCTAAAAGTATATGGTGGCTCTGAGCACCCACATGCTACCCAGGTTGAACAGAAGTAAAGGAGCAATACAACCATGGCACAGTATTTTGAAGGAATTGGTCGCCGAAAAGAAGGCATTGCCCGCGTGCGTGTCTCTGATGGTTCTGGCAAATTTGTAGTAAATGGTAAAGAAGCTGCAGATTTCTTTACACGGGCTGGAGATATGGCTTTGATCTTATCCCCCCTTGCCGCCATTGGTGGTGCACAGACCTCCTACGATGTATCTGTCGTAGTCAAGGGTGGTGGTGTTTCTGGGCAGACCAGCTCAGTAGCCTTGGGATTCGCTCGCGCGCTTGTTAAGATCAACGGTGAATGGACTTCCCCTCTTCGCAAAGCCGGTTTATTAACCCGCGATGCAAGGATCAAGGAACGTAAAAAACCAGGTCTCAAGAAAGCCCGCAAAGCCCCAACCTACACAAAACGTTAGTTTTATTCACTATACAAATTTGTTTAGCGTAAGACCAATTGAAAATAAATACTTCAATTTGGTTTTACGCTTTACAATTTAAATGGACAAACCGATGAATTTGCTACAAGACCACCAACCCCTACTAAAACTCTTGATAAATGCCCAATTTACCGTGATCGACGCTGATCTTCTTCCGTTGGTTCATTCGATACCATTCAATCCTGGCGTACCTACGCTTCTGGTTGGCAGAAATGCAGAAAAATTAGATTCGGTGATAAAGCAGGTTCGAAAAATTTACCCATCTACAACACTGGTGAATGTTCAAACTACTTCCAACGAAATTATTGAAGTCGAGTTAGAAAAAATCTCCTTGCGCCAGGTTATTGGAGTGTTGATCCCGGAATTGACTAAGGGGTCATCTATGGAAGAATTTGTTGAAATTATCGCTAATTTACGCGATCCTGATACTGGGTGCCCATGGGATAAGGAACAAACCTTTTCCACATTACGTAAGCATCTGCTGGAAGAAAGCTTTGAAGCATTAGACGCCATCGACCAGCAAGATACTGCCAAAATGGAAGAGGAATTTGGCGATATCTTGTTGATGATAGCTATGTACTCCCAGATCGGTCAAGAGAACGGAAGCTTTAATATCTATACAGTACTTCATCGGATCGCCCAAAAAATGATCAGAAGGCATCCACATATTTTTGGAACGACTGCGGTGGATGGCGTAAACGATGTATTGACCAACTGGCAAAAAATTAAAGAACAGGAACGCAAAGATAATGGCGAGATTGAAAAGGGCGTGTTGGATGGATTGCCTCGATCAATGCCTGCGTTATCGCAAGGGTTGGAATTACAAGCAAGAGCCGCGAAGGTTGGATTTGATTGGCCAAATATTACCGGTGTGTTGGAAAAGATCTCGGAAGAAATTCGTGAAATTGAGGCTTCTGAAACGGTTGATGAGATCGAGGGTGAATTAGGAGATCTTCTTTTTGTATTGGTAAATTACGCGAGATGGAAAAATATAGACCCCGAGGTAGCTCTTCACCGGACCAACTCGAAATTTCGGGCTCGTTTTAAGTATATCGAGCAGCAACTACGATTAAAGAAAATGAAGTTTGAGGATGTTGGGTTGGCTGAATTAGACGCTTTATGGAACGAAGCAAAAGCCAGATCTTCTTAGACCAAGTACTTGATCATCAGGTATTCGTCGTAATAATTGCCCTCAAAAAATATATCTTTTGGTTCAGTGGCATAATCTACAAAGCCAAACCGCAAGTAGGAACGATGAGCTGATTCGTTGATGGTCGTCACTCCAAGTTTGATAAAGTGCAAGCGTCGATCCATTGCCCATTGCTGTAATTGGCCAAGAATTTGCTGCATAATTCCGAATCCTCGCCACTCAGGTTTGAGATACACCGAGTTGATGGTTGAACCGTGAGATACTTTGGTCCCATTCGGTCTACGAATCACTGCCATACCGAACATATCCCCCTGATATTCCGCAATCAATAATAAACTATAGTCTTCCGGGCTGTTGATCAGCTGTTCTGCCCACTGGAATGACCACCGGTCGGGTTGCTCAACACTTGATCCGAACGATGTTGGGTTAGACGCGAGGGCTTCCCTGCGGAGTTCACTCACTTTCGGTGCGTCGATTAGGGTTGCCTTGCGAAGCAAGACCTCACCTTTGGGGGTTTGGAATGTGGTCATAATTTTTCCAATCCTACAAAAACACCCCTTCTACTTCAAACGGCGTTTCGTCTATACTTTCTGGGTTTTCAAAGGTTTGGGCAGCTTTGTGGCCGCTGTACACCGCCTGAGCGATGATATTTGGCGCTTCAGCATCTCCGATCAATTTTAAAGACTCGAGTTTGCCCGTTTCTAAGTCTGGTAACAATTGATAATACAAACTATCATGAGAAATGCGGTCGGTTACAAGAACGATATTATCGCATTCGATATTCCGTTTTTCGGCCAAAGAATCGTTATTTGCTACGATAAAACCATTGCCGATCTCATGCAAGGTGTGTCGGGTATGGATCTTGATACCCAATCCAAGCAACTTCTTCTCTATCTTTTGCTGTTCAAGTGTAAACTCTGTCCAATAGGAAACTTGGGGCGCAGGGGTTAGCAAATCAACGGTGCAACCATTCTGGACGAGAAATTCTGCTAATACTCCACCCATATAATAGTGATCATCATCGAAAAGAACAACTTTGCCGGATGGTATCTTTCCACACATCAAATCGTCGGGGGTGAAGATGTTTTTCCCTTCGCTGCCCGGAATTGCCTGATGGGTGTTTCGTCCTCTGCCATCCCTGCGATAAGTGGCACCTGTTGCCAAAATAATGTTCGGGATGCCGGCTGATAGTATTTCTTCCGCGGTCATTTCGCTTGAGGGGTAAACTTCCACATTTTTTAGCTTATTGATCTGGGTGATTCGCCAATCGATCACACGGCGCCATTCATTCAATCCAGGAAGGGTAGATTCGCGCAGAACTCTTCCTCCAAGTTCTCTTCGCGCTTCCAATACGGCAACCTGATAACCACGCGCCCCTAGTGCTCTGGCAGCTTCTAACCCAGATGGACCAGCACCTACTACCATTATTTCTTTTTCTGACTTTTTGGGTTTGATCGTTTCAGGGTGCCATCCTCTGCGCCATTCTTCACCCATTGTTGGATTTTGGGTACATCTGAGCGGAACATAACGTGTATCGCCCGTTACGCAAATATTACAGCCGATACATTCACGGATATCATCGAGCCGATCTTCTTTGACTTTATTGGGAAGGAATGGGTCAGCGATCGAGGGACGGGCTGCGCCAATCATATCAAGCACACCTCTTTTGACAGCTGAAACCATCGAATCGGGAGAAGTGTATCTGCCAACGCCAACCACGGGTTTGGTGGTTAGCGTCTTCACGAAGGAGGTGTATTTTTCTTGGTAGCCTTCTTTTTCAAAACGGGATGTGGCTGAATCATTCGACCAACCGCTAACATTTACATCCCATAGGTCTGGCAACTCCGCCAGCATCGAAATAATATCGTACCCTTCGCCCTGGCAGCTTATACCATCAGCGCCTACTAATTCATCCACAGCAAGCCTTGCCGCGATGCCACAGGTATCGCCAACTGCGTCTTTGGTATCCTCGATCAACTCACGAAAAAAACGAATTCGGTTTTCCAGGCTGCCACCGTATTCATCGGTGCGGTCATTTGTACGCTTAGTGATGAATTGCATCGCCATAGTGAGCCCATGCCCAGCGTAACAGTAAACGATGTCAAAACCAGCCTTTTTTGCCCGAATGGCAGCATTTCTATGCCATCTTCGTACATTCTTAATGTCTTCTTTATCCATTCGGCGAGATTGAACCGGCTCAAAACCGGTTCCACCCACACTGCCCATCGAAATAGGCCCTAGAGGAGCAACGCGTGAATAAAGGTTGTTTGAATCCAAACCATTGTGAACCAGTTCGATCGCCGCAAGAGATCCATATTTGTGGACGGCGTCCGCCATCAGAGCCAGCCCCGGGATATCCTTGTCATTCCAGATGCGTCCCTCAAAATAAGGCGCGATGTCACTGGTATGGTGGATTTCCACTTCCTCTGTGCTGACCACTCCCCATCCACCTTCCGCTTTTAATCCCCGCATGGTGGCTAAACCACGAGGCATGCGGTACCCATAGCCATTACAGTGGGGAACCTGATAAAAACGATTAGGAGAGGTTACTGGGCCGATCTTGATCGGTTCAAACAGGATGTCATATTTTGAGGTCATTTGAGAGTATCCGCTGGGGTTAATATAAGTACAACGGCATTTAGAAAATACCGTTGTAGATAATAATGCGCGTTAAAAAGGATTACGCGGTTCCGAATTGCCGATCGCCGGCATCGCCAAGACCAGGGACGATGTACCCTTTTTCATTGAGATGGTCATCGATAGCTGCTAGGTAGATCGCAACATCCGGATGTTCTTTTTGCATCAACGCGATACCTTCGGGAGAACCAATGAGACCCACAAACTTAATTTTTGTGACGCCCCATTTTTTGAGCACGTCAACAGTGGCGATTGCTGAGCCACCAGTTGCCAACATAGGGTCGAGAATAAGGCAAACCGAAACGGTTGGTTCAGTTGGTAATTTATTGTAATATTGCACTGGCCTCAGCGTTTTTTCATCACGATAGAGACCAATATGCCAAACTTCTGAAGAGGGCATTAGTTCCCAAATACCTTCAACCATACCAAGCCCAGCACGTAAGATCGGTACCAGCCCAACTTTCTCTTTTAATTCCCAGCCGGTTGTCTTGGCTAAAGGAGTCTGCACCTCTCGTTGAGTGACAGCCAGATCAGCGGTTGCTTCGTAAACCAATAAGGCCGCAATTTCTTGTACTAACTCCCGAAATTTTTTCGGGTCAGTACTAATATCACGTAAACGGCTCAGTTTGTGCAGAACCAATGGATGGGTTGAGGCAAAGACATTAGACATAAGCTCTCCTGGGTTGAATTGCCTTAATTATAAACCGAAGGCGAAAAACCATGTCATAAAAATGCCCAAGATGGTAACGATGTATCCGTTATTTTCTGCCTACAATCCCATTGTTTTGCTAACAATGGTTAGTAAAACGCCACCGGCTATAACCGAACCAAGCTGTCCGGCTGTGTTAGAACCCATTGCATGCATCAAAATGAAATTGTGGGGGTCGGCATCGAGGGCCTCTTTCGCGGATAGCCTGGCAGCCATTGGAAAAGCGCTGATGCCACAAGCTCCGATCAAAGGATTGATCTTCCCGCCGGAGAAAAAGCACATAATTTTCCCGAATAACAATCCCATCGCTGTATCCAACACAAAGGCAAATAAGCCCAAACCTAAGATCGCCAAGGTTTGCCAACGAATTCCATCTACCGAATTGTAAATAAACGTGTCAGCGGTCATGGTGGCACCAATGGCAAGACCAAGAAACAAGGTCGCGATGTTGATCAATTCATTCTTCGCGGAATTACTTAGTCGTTCAACTACGCCTGATTCCAGTAGCAAATTACCCAGCATAAGAGTAGCAATGAGCGGCGCCGCTGCGGGGGCAACGAGGCTGATAATGATCGTTACCAAAATTGGGAAAAGCAGGACAACTGTTTTAGAGACCGGTCGTTCCATGTATTCCATGCGAATTTGTCGTTCTTTTTTAGTGGTGAGTAGCCGCATAATGGGTGGTTGGATGATCGGGATCAAGGACATATAGGAATATGCCGCGACGGAGATCGGTCCGAGCAACTCCGGGGCTAATTTACTCGTGACAAAAATAGCGGTTGGGCCATCGATTGCGCCAATGATACCGATGGACGCTGCTTCGTTCAGCGAGAATCCCAACCAGGATGCGATCAGCAATGTTCCGAAAATTCCGAACTGACCGGCAGCTCCGAGTAATACCATTTTGGGTTGCGAAATGAGCGGACGGAAGTCGATCATTGCGCCTATACCGATGAAGATAATGAGCGGGAATAATTCTGTTTTTATCCCTGCTTCATAAATCACACGTAAAAAACTTTCTTCTTCGTAAACAGACATACCAAGGTTCGCCAAAATACATCCAAAACCGATCGGTAACAGAAGAACCGGTTCGTATTCTTTCGCGATGGCCAAATAGATCAAAACACCCCCTAAAGCAATCATGATCAAATTAGCGGGATTAAAGTTCGATCCGGTAAATAAACCAGCGATACTGTTTAGGAGAGTCATTCTGTAAACTCCACCATGAGTTGTTTGTGAGTTACATTATCACCAGTTCGAACATGCACTTCTTTTACTTTTCCGCTGCGGGTTGAGCGAATACTATTTTTCATTTTCATGGCTTCGATGATCAAGATCACTTGCCCTTTTTCAACCGCGTCATTCACTTTAATAAAGACATCGATGATCTTACCAGGGAGAGGCGACAGGACTTGGTCGCTGGTGAAAGATATAGCGGTTGGGAGTAATTCCTTTTTTTCCACATCAGTGTCAACCGGTTCCTCAAGTGCTTCTATCGGAGTAACCATCACCTCGGTGCCGTTAACGATCGCCTTGATCGGCTTGGTATCGAGGTCATCGAGTATCACTTCAAATGTCTTTCCTTCGATCTGTACATTGTAAATTTTCGTCATAATGGCAGCCTATTAAATTCTTCTTCTATTGTTGCTTTTTTGTAACATTTGCCGAGTACGCATACCCAATTGCCATGCGCTAACGAGTACTGGCATCTTGGCGGGTTGGGTGATCATTGAATTGCTTTTCATTTCAGCAAGAGCGAGGATCACGGCAATAGCGGCGGCTTTTTGAACCAAATCTGAATTGGATTTTTCTACCTGGGATTCACTTTTTTCAACTATGACAGGTTCTTTATTGATTGGTAAGGCGATCAATATCCATAATAGCAGCCAAAGACCAATAAACATGATAACGATGATGGAGATGGAAGTTAATGAGATATTGAGAGCGGAGAGAAAGGTTTCAGTCATAGGGTTTCCTAAACTGGAATATTTCCATGTTTACGCGGCGGCGCTGGCGCGTACTTGTCTTTTAGTGCTGATAACGCGGCAAAGATCTTGCTGCGAGTCTCACGCGGTTCAATGATGTCATCAATGTAACCATTGCTAGCTGCCATGTAGGGGTTATTAAATTTCTTTCGATATTCCTCCGCCAAACGCTTGCTTTCTTCGGCAGGTTTATCCGATTCTTCGATCTGTTTTTTGTAAAGAATGTTGACCGCGCCTTCCGCGCCCATTACAGCGATCTCAGCGCTTGGCCAAGCAAAGGTCATATCTGTACCGAGGTATTTGCTGGACATAACCACGTATGCCCCACCATAGGCTTTGCGGGTGATGATGGTGATCTTGGGAACGGTAGCTTCGGAGTATGCGTAAAGCAATTTTGCCCCATGACGAATGATACCGCTATGCTCCTGCGCGATACCAGGGAGGAAACCAGGGGAATCAACGAAGGTAACCAAGGGGATATTGAAACAATCGCACATTCGGACAAAACGGGTCATCTTGTCGCTGGCGTCGATATCAATTACACCGGCAAGTACAGAAGGTTCTTGCGCGACGATACCCACGCTGTAACCTCCGATGCGAGCCAAGCCAACGATCGCGTTTCTAGCCCAAGCAGGTTGGATCTCAAGGAAGCTATCCTTATCGGCAACTTGCTCAATGACCTGATGCATTACATAGGGTTCACTTGGGTCCATCGGAACGATCGAATTGAGGGTATTTTCTTTTGCGGGAGTATCTTCGTAAATGCTTTTAAATGGCGGGTTTTCAATGTTATTTGAGGGCAGATAAGACAAGAATCTTCTAACCAAATTTAAGGCTTGTTGTTCATCGTGGGCAGATAAATGGGCAACACCGCTTATCGCCATATGAACGTCCGAACCTCCAAGGGATTCAGCATCGATCACTTCGCCGGTAACCGCTTTGATCACTTCTGGCCCGGTGAGGAACATAAAGGATTTCTTTTCGACCATAACGATCATGTCTTGTAAGGCAGGTGAGTAAGCGGCTCCTCCGGCGCATGGTCCAAGCATGACTGAAATTTGAGGAATAACACCTGAAAATTGGGCGTTTCGACGGAAGATCTCGGCGTATCCACCAAGTGCTTTCACACCTTCTTGAATTCTAGCGCCGCCTGAATCTAACAAGCCGATGCATGGTGTGCCGTTTCGAAGTGCGAGGTCCATCACCCGGCAAATTTTGTGGCTTTGCATTTCAGAAAGAGTTCCACCGAGGACGGTAAAATCTTGGGCGTAAACGTAAACAGTTCGACCATCAATTTGCCCATAACCGGTTACAACGCCATCACCTAGAAATTTTTCTGTATCGATCGTCGATTCGTCATTATGGCTAGTGATGAAGGGCTCAAGTTCGTTAAAGGTGCCGGGGTCTAATAAGTCGCGAACTCTTTCGCGGGAGGTGTTTTTCCCTTTGGCATGTTGCTTATTGATACGGTCTTTGCCACCGCCTTGTTTTGCTTTTTCTCTAATTTCGCGTAATTCTAAAATTCTTGGATCTTCAAAGGACATGATATTTCCTTTCATTGTGATAATATTCACAAACCTTATCTTAGTATAGTCCCCGCTTGCAGAACAAGATAGTGATATGAGTCATATACAAAAGGAACAATTTATTACTAATTTTCCCCAAAAACTTGGAAATTGGCTCAATTCCCGCAAGAAAGTTCTTGTTTTACCTCATTTATGGAATTAGCGTACTCTAAGTCCTTTCCCAAATCACGATCAATCCGGCTCCACAAAGCACATAAGGTTGGTCGTAAGTATTCCCTGCTGACCTTATAAGTAGATTTTGTAAGTTTTTGAGCTTGCTCCCAATCGGCTAGGTGCGCAAAAGCTTCGATGAAAACAAAGTTTTCGAGTGGGTCATTTGAGGTAAGCCCGAGTACCTGACTCTTATCATAGATCGTGACAACCTCAGCCCATTGTCCATTTTGTCTGGCTAGCTCCGCTAATTCAAAGTAATAGCACCAACCGTGAAAAATTTCAGGCAAAAGATAAGGTGGCATAGTGCCTTTGGAGGGGGAGATGATCAACTCGTTTCGGCTCAATTTTGCCGCGTTACGCAGAGTTTGCGGGATCAGCCGATTGACCGGGTCGATTTCTGGGTCTAGAACGCGGAAACAGCCGGGGGGCAGAAAGTTGAAAGCGATGGTATCGGATGTTGATCCTTTGAAGGTAGTTGCTAGGTAGTTCTGTGAAAAATCATTGCCTTCGACCAAACCTTCACTGAGCGCTCGACCGTCTTCTGTACGAACGCTAGCGTAATAAAGGATAGTCTGCATTTTCCCAGGGTCGGAGTAGATCCAATTTTGGATGCCGCTGAGAGAGTTATCGCTAAAAAAAGTGAGCGGTAGATCGTTGGATATCATGGTTGTATTGGGTTGAAGAGCGGGAATTCTCCACGACATCTGCCAAAAAAGAGATTTCTGGGTATCCCAATCATGGCGGTAGGCACTGTTAAACTGAAATTGTTTACCGCCGGCAAATCCGACCAAAATGGCGAAAATTACGGCACGAGTGAAATTGTTTTTGATCAAATAAAGCAGGAGACTCGCTAGTAGAAGGCTTACTCCCAACATAAAGGACAAAGTGAATCGGTCGGCAGAAAAATGTAATTGCGGCATAGTTCTAGAACCGATCAGCCAGTATGCTCCACCACCCAGAAACCACGCGATCAAACCAATTAAGGCTGCCCAAAGAAGTGTCTTTGGCTGTTGATTATCAGTTTGGGTACGTAAATAGAAAAAAACTACTCCAGCTAAAAGGATACTTACGAGGACGGAACCAATAAAGGTAAAAATGCCTATGGTTGCCGGATCGACCCACTCGAACGGGCTGATCCAAACATGGATTGCGCTTTCCCAAAAGGCT
>CAIRYE010000330.1 GCA_903882765.1 uncultured Anaerolineae bacterium | reverse complement strand
TCGGATAAATCTCTCATCGCTCTAATGAACAAATCGACCAGAGCGAATTCCGCATCAATCCTAATGACGAGTCCCATAGAAAAAAAACCGGCTTTACGCGTTACGGATAACCACAAACAAGACTATATCCCCAGGTAAACCACCCCCGTCACTACCCTAGCCCGAGCCCTGCCCTTCTTCGCCTTCCGCCCTTCTTCGCGCCCTTTGCGTCCTTCGCGTGAGCCGCCCTTGATCTAAAACCACCCTACCGCTTCTCAGCCCTTCGCGTGAACCGCCCGTGACCTTCCCACTCCCCTGCCTTTCTTTGCACCTTAGCGCCTTTGCGTGAACCGCTCTTGATCTTGATCCAGCCTCAATCCAAAAAGGATAATCGATGCACCCCTTGAATTTTCCGAATGTGATCCTCCTCCACCCCAACAGTTACGGCAACCTCAGGCCAGGTTTTCACACTCGTGATCACCCGGTCCAGCATCTCCAGCGCTCGGTTTCGCTTGATCCCCGCCAACCGTGCCAGCGAGACCATATCTTGGCGCGCAAACGATTCCCGTTTTCCGTTCAGGCTCATTTGATGTTGGCTGGTCCAGTAACCGGTTGGATCATAAGAATACGAGACATCAAAAGCCGGTGATAGCCTCCACTCCCCTCTTCGATCCATCAAAAACGCGATATTCTTCACATGGTCATCATGGTTGCGCCCAACAACATTGAACATGGCGCGTAACACCTGCTGCTCCAGATCCGTTTGCGATAACCCCAAGCGCTTCATGGTTTGGATGGTTTGCTCATAGGAAAAAAGAGCCGGCTCGGTAAAGGTAATATGCGAGATGGCGCACAACGATTGCATGTGGATCTTGCTTCCGTCGGCAGTGCGGTCGAACCGCTTGGTCATAAAATGGCTGCGGCCGCCTTCCTGATGAAGCCGGCACTCCGCCATCTCAATACCCGCCCCAATCGCCATCAGGTGATAGGCATATTCGATCTTTCCCTCGCCCTGTGGATCAGCTACCTCTTTATCGCGATTGTTGCTGACGCCATCAAATTTCATGATCCAGTATTCAAAGTCGGCTGGTATTTTTACCTGACCAGAGCGAAATTCATTGGTGATCGGGTTCCATGCCAAGATGGCCTTTGCCCTGGCGCCCCCCGCCGAGGTACCCACCCGTAGAATATCTTCGATCGCCCCGCGGTCGTCCTCGCCCGAAAAAACCCCGCCCAAGCTGGCGCGCTCGTCGAGGATCTTGTTGGATAATTCCACTAATTGCGAAACCTCAATTTCATCGGAGCGAGCTGTAGAAATGCGCACAGCTGGCTTAAATTCCAGCCCGCCCATCCCTCGGCTGCCGATATACGCCAAACGTTCAACAGAATTAAAACTGGCGGCGGATCGGCCCTGCGATGCCAACCAAGTATCGATCACCGCGTTACCAAATTTATCTGGCAGTGAATCCGCCAGCAAACCGGGCAGCCCCTTAAAAGTCTCCCTCGAAAGGGCGGGAAACTCGTAAGGCAGCTCCCGCAACGGCATCATCAATGGCGCTAACTGAATACCGCTGCGCACGAAGGCGGGGTCGTACTGAAACACAGCCACCTGCCGATCCTCTACCCACGAAACAGCGCCAATTTCCGTATCCCACAAAAGTACAGCCGCGTCGCTCATTTCTTATCTCCCGATTCATCACCCCAAGCCCATGGCGAAGCAACCGGCTCAGACCGCTTAAGCCGGGCGCGTTTTCGCTCGCTGCCACCCGTATTCACCCGCTCAATGGGTCGGATCGACGGATCTGGCAATAGCGCGCCCAAGTTTTGCTGCAGGCCCAACGCCATCAAAATTCGGATGAAGGTGTTCAAGGAGACCCCCTTGCCATCTTCCAGCCGCCGAATCGTCCCGATCGCCACGCCAGATTCCTGCGCCAGCCGCGTTTGCGTAAAATTACGGGTAAGCCTAATTTTTCTCAATTGGCCGCAAAGCAGCCCTTCAATTTGATCGCTGGTCGCGATCGAAAGATCTATTTTATTGAACATCATCGCCTTTCCGAACCTTCTTAATGAACAGAACGACCAAGTACAGAAGGTTAATTTCAGTATATCACCATTTCAAAGGTTCGCAAGAGTTATTAGCTAATTTATTAGTTATTATAACAATATAAGCGCATTAAATGATAATATTTTGACCTTTCTGCAATTGCGAACCAAGGTATGACCGCTCTTTGGATTTTTACAATATATAATAGTTAATATATTAGTTATTATATCCATTTTTTAGCGATAATTGATAATATATTGATGTTTTAGTAACCTAAGTAGGTACAAGATCCCTGTCTCGCAAAAACGACCCACACCTTTACCCCCAGTGACTACGATCCGACCGCAAGCGATTTCGCCAGAAAGGTTTTTCGCACCCTCCCGAGTCACCTCCTCGTGAACAGCGGAGTGTTGGCTGCCGCCAACCAGGCTGGTCATGCCCAGCCACTACGAAAAGCTATCCGCCCCGCGCCAGCAACATGAAGGACCATTCCACACTCCAGCCCCCGCCCTTCTTTGCACCTCCGCGCCTTTGCGTGAACCCGCTCTTGCCATACCTCAAGCGTCTTCCCGAAGCCCTAGCCCTCCTTAGCCCTTCTTCGTGTCCTTAGCGTCCTTCGCGTGAGCCGCTCGTGATCTTCCCAAATCCTTAGCTCTTCTTCGTGTCCTTAGCGTCCTTCGCGCGAGCCGCTCGTGATCTTCCCCAGCCCTTCTTTGCACCTTAGCGCCTTTGCGTGAACCAGCCCTAGATCTTCCCCCAAAACAATCACTTCCGATTCGGCATAGTTTTCCGCTATTTTGTCACTAAATAATCATAATTTCTAAAATTTTCATCCCTTTTGTACTATAATATTCTTGTACAATTAAATGAGTGAACTTCAACCGACATTCTTAAAGGATGGACCAAAATGGAATACAAATTGTTGATCGATGGGCAGTGGGTAAACGGCGGCCCAACTATGGAAGTCTTGAACAAATATAACGGCGAGATCGTTGGCACCGTGCCAACCGCCCGCCGCGAGGATGTAGATGCCGCCATTGCCGCCGCTGAGCGCGCCGAAGATGTGATGGCCAACATGCCCGCCTACAAACGCGCCGAGATCCTGCTAAAGGCCGCCGCCCTCATCCGCGAACGCGGCGAAGACCTCGCCCGCACCATCGCCGCCGAAGCCGGTAAAGCCCTAAAATTCGCCCGCGCCGAAGTGGACCGTGCCCAAAGCACCTTCACCATCGCCGCCGAAGAAGCCAAACGTCTGCATGGCGAAACCATCCCGCTCGATGCCGTCCCCGCCGGCGAAGGCTACTTTGGCTTTTGGAACCGCCGCCCGGTAGGCACCATCGCCGCCGTCAGCCCCTTCAACTTCCCGCTCAACCTTGTTGCCCACAAAGTGGCTCCCGCCATTGCCGCCGGCAACACCCTCATCCTAAAACCCGCCAGCACCACCCCTCTCACCGCCGTCAAACTTTGCCAGATCCTAATGGACGCGGGTATGCCAGCCGGCACCATCAACCTGATCGTCGGTGGTGGCAGCACCGTGGGCGAGTGGCTCATCACCGACCCGCGTGTTGATAAGATCACCTTTACCGGCAGCCCCGAGATCGGCAGGCACATCTTAGGCGTGGCGGGCATCAAAAAGGTAACCCTCGAACTTGGCAACGCCAGCCCGGTCATCGTCGCGCCCGATGCTGATCTCGACTTCGTGGCAAAGCGTTGTGCCCTTGGCGCCTTCTACAATAGCGGCCAAGTGTGCATCTCCGTTCAGCG
>CAIRYE010000329.1 GCA_903882765.1 uncultured Anaerolineae bacterium | reverse complement strand
ATCAGTATAGAAGAATGTGAAAATTACAACCATAAAGAAGTACATCACCCAATACCCTGCAGAGTTTCCACCAAAAATGGATTGGACACTCATTGCAAAATTCTTTACTGCTACATTGGTATTATTGATGAACCAAGCGGCAAGAATCGCGGGGAATTGCAGAATTGCGCCAGCAAAGATCAGCGGGATCATACCAGACATATTTACCATTAATGGTAAGGTTGCCTTAACGGGCATTGACATACGATTTCCAACTCGTCGACCCGGGTACATCACTGGTACATGCCTTCTACCTTGTTGAACATAAACAATGGTAAAAATTGTCAATAAAATGATTACGATCATCATCGATAGCATGACCCAACGGTTATTTTCGTCTGCCATAATTTTCAGAATATTTGATGGCATTTGGGCCACAATACCCGAGAAAATGATCAAAGAAAGACCTTGACCTCGGATACCGTATTCTGAGATCAATTCCCCAAGCCAAATCGCGAACAGTGTTCCCGCAATCATAGTTAGAAGAGACGCTAGCGACGGGATCAATTGAGCGGATGAGAATCCAAAATCAATGACCCTAGTTCCGGGGATCATGGAATTGAAGATATTGATTTGGCCAATAGCAGACAGTGCCGCCATCGGAACTGTTAAGTAATAGGTCCATTTTTCCATCAACTTCCGACCCTCGGATGGATTTTCTTCCATGCGGCGTTGGAGGGAAGGGATGATCGGAATCAACAGTTGAATGATGATCTGGGCAGTAATGTAAGGGTAAACACCCATTGAAAGGAGTGAGAACCGAGATACTGTACCACCGGATAGAAGATCAAGAAAGCCAAAAAAATTACCGCCGGAGGCGGCTAATTGGGATTGGATTGCCTTTAGCGCGTCTGTGTCAACACCCGGAGTCGGGATATTCGCAACAAAACGGTAGATGACTAGCAAAAGCAACGTCATCAACACCATTCGTCGAATATCTTCCGACTTCCACAGGTATCGCCAGGCTGACCAGGTTTTTTTCATGAATGGTCTCCTGAAATTGGATTAGCCTTCAATGATCTCTACTGAACCGCCAGCGGCTTCGATCTTGCTTCTGGCACCAGCAGAAACTCTGTGAGCTCGTACTTTAAGGGCTACAGTCACTTCACCACGTCCCAAGATCGCAACAGGGTTGCGGGGATCGCGCAATAAACGGACACCAGTCAGAGCTTCAGGAGAAACCTCGGCGCCAGCCACAAAGGCAGACAGCTGATCGAGATTAACTTCGTTGAAAGTTACCTGAAAAGGTGGGGTAAAACCTTCACCGCGGATAAAAGGTAATCGGCGGAAAAATGGTAAGTTACCACCTTGTCGATATAAATGACCTTCTTCACCGGAACGAGCGCCAGCGCCTTTGGTACCACGACCGGCGGTTTTACCCTGACCAGCCGAAATACCTCGACCTACACGTTTTTTGTTTTTCTTTGAACCCTCGTTAGGGATTAAATCGTGGAGTTTCATCAATCTCTCCTACTCTTCAATTTGAAGAAGGTGTATGACGGAATTGAGCATTCCACGCATTGCTGGGGTATCTTCATGCTCAACCGTTTGATGCATTCTATGTAAACCTAATGCGCGTACAGTTCGTTTCTGTGGTTCAGGGAAGCCAATAGCGCTTTTGACCAAAGTAATACGCAACATAGTTTTCTTTTCAGCTTTTTTAGCCATTGGTCCTCCTCGCCCAGAATGGGGTAAGTTGTTCAACCGTTTTTCCACGGCGAGCAGCTTCGACAGCTGGGGATTTTACGGATTCAAGTGCCTTGAAAGTAGCCATAACTACATTCAAGACAGTAGATGAACCCATTGATTTTGTGAGGATATCGTGGACACCGGCAACTTCCAATACGGCGCGGACTGCGCCCGCGGCGATAACACCAGTACCTAAGGATGCGGGTTTGAGAAGAACGCGAGCGCCAGCAACTACGCCAAGGACATCATGCGCAATTGTAGTGCCTAATAAGGAAACCTTGCGCATATTCTTGCGAGCGCGCTCGGTAGCTTTCCTCATTGCGTCAGGTACCGCGTTGGCTTTACCTGTTCCCATACCAATGGTACCTTTTCCATCGCCAATTACGATCGTTACTCGGAACTGGAACCGACGGCCGCCTTTTACTACTTTGGCAACACGAGCGATTTCAATTACACGTTCGTCGAACTGGTCTTGGTATTCATCACTTACTTTTTTCACATATTCAGCCATAGTGGTCTCCAATGAGCTTTAGAAATCAAGCCCGCCCTCGCGAGCACCGTCAGCCAGAGCCTTAACACGGCCAGTATAGCGGAAACCACCACGGTCGAAAACGACCATATCGATTCCAGCGCTCTTGGCACGCTGAGCTACTGTTTTACCAACAAGTAGTGCCTGTTCCGATTTTTTCAAACCGGCCATTTTGGCGCGAAGTTCACCATCGATACTTGAGGCTGACACAACTGTGTTGCCTTCCATATCATCAATTACCTGGGCATAAATTTCGCTAACACTACGGAACACGCAAAGCCTTGGGCAATTTGTTGTACCAAAGATCTTCTTGCGTACACGTAAGTGTCTGCGTTCACGGGATTCAGAGCGAGAAATTTTAGCCATTTTTACTTCTTCCCTTTCCCAGATTTGCCAGCTTTGCGGCGGATCGTTTCGCCGAGATAATGGATACCCTTACCGAGGTAAGGTTCCTGTGGGCGTACTTTTCGGATAAGGGAGGCGATATGGCCAACCAATTCCTTGTCGAAGCCCATTACCTTGATCTGGCGTGCTTTAGCGTCAACATCAAAAGAGATGTCAGCTGGTGGTTCCATCGTGGTAGGGTGAGAGTAACCCATATGAAGTACAAGGTTAGCTCCACTCATTTCAGCACGGTAACCAACGCCATCCCAAATTAGGATACGTTCGAAACCAGCACTGACACCACTGATCATATTATTTAATAATGCTCTCGTAGTTCCATGTAAGGCACGTTCGGCGGGCATATCTGAGCGGCGGGTAACAATGACCTGACCATCTTCAAGAGCGATACCGATCAGAGGAGAAAACTCTCTGCTCATTACGCCTTTAGGGCCCTGCACGTTAACTTTTGAGCCGTTCAATTCCACCTTTACACCAGCGGGAACAGCGATAGGCAAGCGTCCAATTCGCGACACAGCACTACCTCCTTACCATACTTTACACAGGATTTCGCCACCGACGCCTAATTGGCGAGCGCGTTGCCCTGTCATAATTCCTTTGGGAGTAGAAATGATAGCAACACCCATTCCGTTTAGAACCCAAGGAATATCTTGTTTTTTAGTGTAAACTCGGCGGCCAGGGCGGCTAACACGAACCAACCCAGATAGCACTGCGGTTTTATCTCGTCTCTCGCCAACAAACTTGATGCGGACTTTGAGAACTGGTTTAACTGCAGATTCGCCTTCGACAACCTCAAAACCTTCGAGGAAGCCTTCATCTTTCAAAATTTTTGCAATTTCCACTTTGATCTTCGAAAGTGGCATTGCTACATTGGGCTGCCCAATCATCATCGAGTTGCGGATGCGGGTCAGCATGTCAGCAATAGGATCTGTTACGCTCATTCTAGTACCTCCATCCGTTCTACCAGGACGATTTTACAACGCCAGGAATTTTTCCTTCCAGTGCAAACGCCCGGAAGCATATTCGGCAAAGACCAAAGCGTCTAATATAACCGCGCGGTCGGCCACAATTGTTACAACGATTGCGAACTCGGGTTGGATACTTCCTTCGTTCTTCACGATATGCCATGCATTTCTTTGCCATATCTTAAGATTCCTTCCTAAAAGGCATACCAAGTGCACGAAGCATCTCACGAGATTCTTCATCGTTCTTGGCAGTGGTTACAATGGTAATTTCCATTCCACGTAGTTTGTCTATTTTATCGTATTCGATTTCTGGGAAGATCAGCTGATCTTTCAAGCCGAGGGTATAGTTACCGCGGCCATCGAAGGCATCAGCTGAAACACCACGGAAATCTCGAACACGAGGAAGGGCTACATTCATCAAGCGGTCGAGGAAGGACCACATTTTGTAACCACGAAGAGTTACTTTCACGCCGATGACTACGCCTTCACGAAGTTTGAAGTTAGCGATGCTTTTGCGGGCTTTTGTTTGAACAGGTTTCTGACCAGTAATGGTAGTCACATCTGTTACAGCAGCATCCAAAATCTTGGAATTGCCCATCGCTTCACCCATACCAACGTTGAGAACAACCTTTTGGATTTTTGGGATTTGCATCACGTTTTCGTAGTTGAAGGCTTTTTGAAGAGCCGGAACTACTTCTTCTGAATACTTTGTTTGCATTTTATTGATCATTTTGCTCTCCTGTCCAGGCTCTGTTAATCAATCATCGCCTGGCAGTGCTTGCAAACTCGATGTGCACCGGCTTCATCACGTGAAACAGCCACTCGGGTTTTAGAACTGCACTTGGGACAAACAAGCATAACGTTTGAAATATCTACTGGACCTTCGAATTTGATGCGACCAGGGTTAATGGTCTTTCCGCTGGAAGTTTGTTGTTGTTTTTGGTGCTTGGTGCGAATATTCACACCCTGAACAACAACTCGGCGGTCATCAACATTCACGGCTATGATTTCACCGCGTTTGCCTTTATCTTCGAGGTCTCCACTGATCACTTCAACAGTATCGCCTTTACGAATTTTTACCTTCATTCTCTCTTACCTCCTAGCCTAAAGAACTTCCGGGGCGAGTGAAACGATCTTCATAAAACCTTTTTCGCGAAGCTCACGTGCGACTGGTCCGAAGATACGAGTACCCCTAGGGTTCTGTCCGTCGCTATCTAAAACAACGGCGGCATTATCATCAAAGCGGATATAAGAGCCATCTTCTCGGCGCCATTCTTTGGCTGTTCTAACGATAACTGCTTTTACCACTTCACTTTTCTTTACAGCCCCTTGTGGGGAAGCTGATTTGACGGTGGCGACCACAATATCACCAACACCAGCATAGCGGCGGGTGGAACCACCCATGACGTGGATGACAAGCAATTCGCGGGCGCCGGAATTATCGGCGACTTTGACCCTTGATTCTTGCTGAACCATACTTATACCTCCACACCGCTATCAGCGGTTTTAGTCTCTTGCTTGATGATCGATTCTACAACCCAACGCTTTTCTTTCGAAAGCGGTCGGCTTTCCACGATCTGAACTTGATCCCCAACTTGGCAACCAATTTCGTCATGTGCTTTTACCGACTCAGAGCTATGAACGACCTTTTTATAGATCGGGTGTCGGAAATTTTTTGAAATTTCAACAACCACGGTCTTCTGCATTTTATTGCTGGTTACCACACCAGTCATGCGACGACGATTATTCATTCTGCACCTTCCTACTTTGCCGCTCTGGCAGATTCAGCCAAAATAGTTTCCATTCTGGCAACTTCGCGACGAAGCGATCGTAATCGACTGGTATCAGTCAGCTGGCCGGTTACTTGCTGGAAACGAAGTTTCATCAATTCCTCGCGGGAATCGTTGATCTTGGTCTTGATCTCTTCAGCAGATAAGTTACGGATTTCTTTAGCTTTCATTCGTTACTCTCCTGCACTAACATCGTGGCGAATAACGATCTTGGTCTTGATGGGGAATTTATACTGAGCCATCTTCAAAGCTTGCATAGCTTCTTCGTTGGTCATACCACCAATTTCAATCATCATACGGCCAGGCTTCACAACAGCCACATAATATTCCACATTACCTTTACCTTTACCCATACGGGTTTCTGGTGGGCGGTGGGTGTATGGCTTGGATGGGAAAATTCTGATCCAAACCTTTCCTCGGCGTTTCATTTCGCGAACGATAACACGGCGTGCTGCTTCGATCTGACGGGCAGTAACCCAGCCTGGTTCAAGTGCCTGAAGGCCCCATTCACCAAAACTGATCTGTGCACCACGAATGGCCTTACCTTTCATTCGTCCGCGCATTTGTTTACGCCATTTAACTCTTTTTGGCATTAACATTTTTAGTACCTCTCTTCACAATTATGTCCGCGATTACTCGCTGACATAAACGCCTTCGGTGGTTTGGGCTTTTTCTTCAAGCTCTAACTTCATCTCACCTTTATAAACCCATACTTTTACGCCAATTCGGCCGTAGGTGGTGAGAGCTTCAGCTTTTGAAAAATCGATATCTGCACGCAAGGTTTGCAGGGGAACCTGGCCTTCACGAAGCCAAACGGTTCTTGCCATTTCAGCGCCAGCCAAACGGCCAGCAACCTGAATCTTGATTCCAAGTGCGCCTTGTCGCATAGCGGTCTGAATTGCCTTCTTCATTGCCCTACGATAGGCAATTCGGCGTTCCATCTGTTCCGCAATGCTAGCGGCTACCAAGTATGCGTCAGTTTCAGGAGCGGACATTTCTTTGATTTCTAATTCAACTTTTTGTCCGATCAATTCCTGTAAACCATCACGAACTCGCTTTACGCCTTCACCTTTTCGGCCGATAAGAATACCGGGCTTGGCGGTGTTGACGGCAACTTTGATCTTGCCAGGATAGCGTTCAACTTCAATTCGTGAAACACCAGCCTTAGGAGCAATTTTGTGAATTAAGGCTCTGATCTCAAAATCTTGATAGAGTTGTTCGCGGTATTGCTTGCCTTCTGCAAACCAGCGACCTTGCCAACCATGGCTTACTGCCAGGCGATAACCAATAGGATGAACTTTTCGACCCATAATATCTCCTTACTTCGTGGCTTCTCGTTCACTAAGAACAATGGTGACATGTGAAGAGCGGCGCAATACAGGCTTAAATTTACCGCGAGCACCAAAGCGACGCCACTTTCGGGTGGGTGCTTCGTTTGCATAGATGGTTGAGATGAACAGGTCATCCCTACTTACACCTAAATTCTCTTCAGCGTTTGCCACTGCCGACTTGAGGAGTTTCAACACAGGTACAGAAGCCAAGCTTGGAACGAAGCGAAGTGTTTCAAGTGCATCGTTTGCGGCTTTACCACGAACCAGGTCTAACACCAGGCGAACTTTTTGGGCCGAAACAGAAAGATTGCTCAGGTGAGCACGTGCGTCTGTCATGGCTTATTTCCCTTTCGTCGACTTTTCCGAGAGGTGACCACGGAAGGTTCGGGTTGGGGCAAATTCGCCCAAACGATGACCAACCATATTCTCGGTTACATAGATCGGCACATGGCGTCGGCCATCGTGCACGGCGATGGTATGCCCTACCATCTGGGGAAAGATAACACTGGCGCGACTCCAAGTGCGAATCACTTTCTTTTCGCCGCGCTGGTTCATTCCTTCTATTCTTTCTAATAATTTAGGGGCAATAAATGGCCCTTTTTTTAGCGATCTAGACATATTTAATATCCTTGTTTACACGTTCGCGCCTTAGCGGCTAGTCTTGCTACGACGGCGGACGATAAATTTGTTCGTCAGCTTATTTCTGCGTGTCTTATACCCAAGGGTAGGTTTACCCCAAGGAGTACGGGGACCAGGCTTACCAATCGGTTGTCGACCTTCACCACCACCGTGGGGATGATCACGCGGGGACATAGCGGAGCCTCTGACTGTTGGGCGGATGCCCATGTGGCGTTTGCGTCCAGCTTTACCAAGTTTGATATTGCCGTGATCAAGATTGCCCACCTGGCCAATGGTTGCGTAGCAACCCTGTAGAACCAAGCGAACTTCGCCTGAAGGCATACGAACCTGAGCGTATTCGCCCTCTTTGGCCAATAACTGAGCAGCCGCGCCAGCCGAGCGAACCAACTGTGCACCCTTGCCGATTTTCAATTCCACATTGTGGATAAGTGTACCGACAGGAATGCTGGAAATTGGTAGGCAATTGCCAGGGCGAATTTCGCTGTTAGGACCAGAGAAAAGTGTATCGCCAACTTTTACGCCTAAAGGAGCAATGATATAGCGCTTTTCGCCATCAGCGTAGAATAACAAAGCCAAACGAGCGGTTCGACCAGGATCGTACTCGATCGCGGCTACCTTCGCTGGAATGTTAAGCTTATCGCGTTTGAAGTCAACCATACGAACATACTGGCGAACTCCACCACCTCGATGCCTGACAGTTACGCGGCCATATACGTTTCTACCTGCGTGAGAAGGAAGAGAAACAATGAGGGCCTTTTCAGGTTTGCTCTTGGTGATTTCTTCGAATGTGTAACCAGTCATACCTCTTAAGCCAGGAGTAACTGGTTTATACTTTTTTACAGCCATTACTGCACCCCCTCAAAAATCTGGAGTGTTTGTCCCGCTTTTAAGGATACTATAGCTTTCTTGTATCCCGCTTTGCGTATGGATAAACGTCGGCTCTTGGCTTTGCGTCCACGTTTTGCCGGTAAGATCATAATATTAACTTTTTCCACTTTGACATCAAAGATCGTTTCAATCGCGTCTTTAACCTGAGTTCGGGTGGCTTTTGAATCCACTTCAAACGCATATTGGTTCAGTTTGCTCGATTGATAATTCGATTTCTCGGTAATAAGCGGACGTCGGAGAATTTCATATAATGTGGCCATGTTCTCTCCTATCCTAAATTGCTCATCAAAACGTCGATAGCCTGAACAGGCATAATGACTTTATCAAAGCTGAGAAGGTCACGGATATTGAGGTAACCAGCCATCAGCACTTTGGCATCAGGAAGGTTATTCGCGGAGCGAATTACAACATCATAAGCGGCAGTCTTCTCAGGAATTACGACCAGGGCGGATGATTGACCGACCAAGGTATTGAGGGCTTTTGCCATCAATTTGGTCTTAGGTTCCGCAAGGAACAAATTATCAACCATAACGATCCCTAATTCTGAAGCCTTGACAGTTAGCGCGGAGCGTAAAGCGGCACGCCTCATCTTCAAAGGCATCTTCTGATCGTAGGAACGAGGGTGTGGGGTAAAAATACGACCACCACCAACCCATTGAGCTGCACGGGTCGAACCCTGGCGAGCGCGGCCGGTACCCTTTTGTTTCCAGGGCTTTCGTCCACCACCAGCTACTTCACCGCGAAGCTTGGTATCATGTGTACCGAGACGAGCGTTAGCCATTTGCCTAACGTAAGCCTGGTGCATCAGATCAACATTGATTTTGGCTTCAAAGATAGCGGCGGGTAATTCAAACTCGCTAACCTTCTGGCCTTCCATATTAAATACGTCGATTTTCATAGCGTCTCTCTCCATTTCCTCACGCATTACTGCTTGCGTGCCTCATTGATGATGACCAGTCCACCTTTGGAGCCGGGCACTGCGCCATGAACACCGATCAGGTTTCTCTCTACATCGACCAAAACGACTTTAAGGCTCTGGGCAGTAACCTGCTCATCGCCCATATGGCCTGGCCTACGGGAACCGCGTAAAACACGACCCGGAGTAGTACCTGAACCGTTTGAACCTGGAGCGCGATGGCGATCAGATTGACCATGGGTCTTAGGACCACCAGCGAAGTGATAACGTTTTACAGCACCAGCGAAACCCTTACCTTTGCTGGTACCAATAACATCCACTCTTTCTCCAACGCTGAATACATCAGCTTTCATAACGTCACCAACAGCAACATCCAGAGTTTTGGTTCTAAACTCACGCAAAAAGCGCAGCGGAGGCAGATTCGCAGTCTTCAAATGTCCCAGTTCACCACCGGTCAATTTTTTAGGGTGCGTTTCGTTAAAGCCTAGCTGCACTGCAGAGTAGCCCTCTGTCTCTGGGCGCCTGATCTGGGTAACATAACAAGGCCCAGCCTCGATTAGAGTAACGGGATAAGCCACGCCTCTCTCATCGAAGATCTGGGACATGCCGATCTTCTTACCTATCAGCCCTTTCAACATCCTCAATTTTTCTCCTTCAAAAGTTATTTTTTGAGACTGTCAGCCGGGCTGGGCTGCATCATCTCTCGGTAAAATAGTCAATCTGGTTGCCGCGGCTATAATATTTTTTAGCCCACGGGCAAACCGATTCTTGGTCTACCGCAATCTAACTGGTTGGCCAGGAATCCTGACCAACCAGAAAAACTCACCTGAATTGCTAGATCTTTATTTCAATATCGACACCGGCTGGTAAATTCAACCGCATTAGCATATCGATGGTCTTTGAATCTGGTTCCATTACGTCAATCATTCGGTTGTGGGTACGAATCTCAAAATGCTCGTGAGAATCTTTATCAATGAATGTCGAACGTCTGATTGTAAACCTTTCCTTCTTAGTTGGCAAGGGTACGGGACCAACTACGCGAGCACCAGATCTTTCAGCTGTTTCAACAATCCGCTTAGCAGATTGGTCTAAGAGCCTGTGATCATACGCTTTCAAACGAATACGAATCTTTTGCTTCATGTGTGATCCTATTCAATGATCTTGGTGATAACGCCAGCGCCAACGGTCAGGCCACCTTCGCGGATAGCGAATTTGGCGCCCTGTTCCAAAGCGACTGGTACGATCAACTCGACGGTAAGGTTGACGTTGTCACCAGGCATAACCATTTCT
>CAIRYE010000328.1 GCA_903882765.1 uncultured Anaerolineae bacterium | reverse complement strand
TTGATAGATAGGTAATTCACACCTCAGAGGTTTGTCCTTACGGTAACCCAATACATACCCAGCCTGCATTAATTGGTGGATCTCACTGGTGCCTTCATATATGACGGCACCTCTCGCGTTTCTCATGTATCGCTCAACATCGTATTCGTCTGAATAACCATTCGCGCCATGGATTTGAATCGCTTCATTGGCCGCCGCGAAGGAGGCATCTGTGGCAAACCACTTTAACATTGATGTTTCTTTCGTGTTACGCAAACCATTGTTCTTCATCCAGCCAACTTTTAGATATTGCAGGCGCCCCAATTCATAATCTCGCGACATAGTCGCGAGTTTTTGTTGAACCAATTGATGCTTCCCGATCTCTTTCCCAAAGGCCTTTCGATCCAAGCAATATTTTTTGCTGGCATCCAAAGAGGCACGAATCAAACCAACCGCGCCTGAGCCAACAGTGTAACGGCCATTATCCAAGCACGACATAGCAATTTCAAAACCTTCCCCTTCATTTCCCAAGCGATTTTCAATTGGAACGATCACGTCCAGGCAATTTACCCACCCGGTAGACCCGGCGCGCACACCAAGCTTGTTGTGAATATCACCACGGGTAACCCCCTGCCACTTCGTTTCTACGATAAACGCGGATAATTGCTTGTGTGGATCGGGATTTTCAGGATTTGTGCGAGCAAACCACAAAATGGTATCGGCCTTTGTCGCCAGTGATATCCACATTTTCTCACCATTGAGAATATACGTTTCCCCGCTTTTAACCGCCGTCGAGCGCATATTGACTACATCACTGCCTACCGCGGATTCCGTCAGACCAAACATACCAATTTTTTCACCTTTTGCAAGTGGCTTGAGGTACTTCAACTTCTGGGATTCATTCCCCCATTGGTAAATACCCATGCCATTCAACCCAACATGAACAGACATAATGACTCGCAAACTAGTATCCATTGCCTCAAGCTCTTCGCAAACCAATCCTAGGCTAATGTAATCCATCCCCTGGCCGCCATATTTTTCGGGAAAACAAATGCCAAGCAGCCCCATTTTTGCCATCGCTGGGATAATACTCTCAGGCATACTTTGATTTCGGTCAGCATCCTTGATGAGCGGAGCAATTTCTTTTTTACAAAATTCTTTTACAGATTGTACGGCACTCATTTGTTCTTCAGAAAGGTTAAGATCCATCGTTCCTCTGTTATAAAAAAATGTAAATTTATGGTTAAAAAAGTTGGGAGTTTTCTAAATGCCTATGTTTTTTGGGCGATATTGTAAAGCCTCAGCTATATGATTTGTTTGAATCATTTCACTTCCATCGAGATCAGCAATGGTACGAGAGATCTTTAAAACCCGATGATATCCCCTCGCTGATAAATTCATCTGGTCAATTGCGTGTTTTAATAACCGATCCCCTTCAGCATTAACGGAGCAATGGGTCCGAATTTCCGCCAACCGCATATCCGAATTGGATAATATTTTATTGTCGTTGAACCTTGCTCGCTGGATCGCTCGAGCGTTTTCAACCCGTTTTTTGATCACGGCGGAAGATTCACCAAACCGATCCCCGGTTAGTTTGCTGTATTCCACTCTCGGAACAGTGATATGAATATCGATCCGATCTAATATCGGACCGGAGATTCGTTTTTGATATTTCATAATATTAGTCATCGAACAAGTACAGTTTTTTTGGAGGTCTCCCCAATAACCGCAAGGGCATGGGTTCATTGCCGCCACTAATTGAAAATTCGCGGAAAAGGTCAAAGTGCCATTTGCCCTGCTTATTGTTACTACTTTGTCTTCCATCGGCTGCCGCATTACTTCTAGCACACGAGCTCCAAATTCAGGAAACTCATCCAAAAACAAAACCCCGCGATGAGCCAACGAGATCTCGCCAGGGTGAGGAATATTTCCGCCGCCTACCAAGCCCGCGTGACTAATGGTGTGATGTGGCGAGCGAAATGGCCGGTTTGTGATCAGGGGCGCGCCAGCTGGCAGCAGATCAGCCACCGAATAGATGCGGGTAACATCCAATGATTCCTCAAGGCTCAGGTCAGGCAAAATTCCGGGAATGGCTCTGGCAAGCAAAGTTTTTCCGCTGCCTGGGCTACCGGTCATTAGTATGTTATGTCCACCAGCGGCGGTCACTTCCAAAGCACGCTTCACTTGCTCTTGCCCTTTCACCTCAGCGAAGTCGGTAAAATCAGTTTCAAGGGGATGGATAGCAGTTTGTGGAATAAACCCGGGAATCACCGATTGACTGGTTAGATGTTCAAATAAAGATTTTAAATTTGAGACAGGAATTACTTCTACATCAGGAATCAAGGACGCTTCCGCCGCGTCACACTCTGGGCAAATTATCTTTTTATATCCTAGGGACCGCGCCGTGGCTGCCATCGGTAGGACTCCTCGAGCGTGTCGTACACTCCCATCCAATGACAACTCGCCGATTACCATTGTTTCAGCTAGAGATTCAATAGAGATCGCCCCGGATAAGAGCAAAACCCCCAGGGCAATAGGAAGATCAAAATAAGGACCTTCCTTGCGGACAGAAGCGGGGGCTAGGTTAACCACAATACGATGGCGAGGAAAGGATAAACCGGCATTTTTTATGGCAGTTTGAACTCTCTCTCGACTTTCCTGAACAGCGGTATCTGGAAGCCCAACGATGGTTATTCCAGGTAAGCCATTGGTGAAATCAACTTCCACTTCAACAATAACAGCATCAATACCAATCACCGCGCAGGAAAATATTCTAGCAAACATAGTACAATTTTACAGGCAAATGTGTATTATTGTGATGATATGATTGATAATTACCGTCATGAAAAAATATAAAATCAACGATAGGATGGAAACATGAGTGTAAATTTTTCTGTATCTAAGGCAAATGATTTTAAAGGTACTTTGATCCTACCAACTTTGGCAACGGGCAATCCTTCTCCCCACGAAATAACCGATGAAGTTGGTGACATCGCGAATATCGACAATAAATTCCATCTTTCAATTGGTAAAAAAGAAAAACTCACAAATGAAATTCTTCGCCGAGCGGGCGGTCTATTTGTTAAATGGCTCAACAAACATCAACTCGAAAACTGTGGCGTTACGATAACCCCAATTCTCTCAACTGGTATTTCGCCGATGGCAGCGGTAACTGCCTTTGTTGAAGGCATTGTGTTGGGGAATTTTAAATTTGATAAATATCTCCAGACTAAAACAAAAACTGAGCTAAAGATCACCTTGCTCCTCGATGAAAAAGTTTCACTATCCATGGATGAGATCAAGGATGCCGTGTTTAGAGCTGTAACCATCGCGGAAGCAACGAACCTTGCCCGCGAACTTTCTCACGAGCCACCCAATATGATCAATCCTCAAACCCTCAGTGAAAAAGTTGAGAAGATCGCCGCTGCAGCCGGTTTGAAGTTTTCGGTCATAACCGATAAGGAACTTGAGGCTATGGGCGCCGGGGCGATCACGGCTGTGGGCAAAGGGTCCAACACACCAAGCAGACTGATCATTCTTGAGCACAATACAACCTCTTCGGAGAAACCAGTTGTACTAATCGGGAAATCCCTCACCATGGATACCGGCGGCTATTCACTAAAAGGCACCGAAAATATTGTGACGATGAAATACGATAAGACTGGTGGAATGGTTGTTGTTGGAGCGATGGTAGCCGCCGCCAAATTAGGAATTGCCTCACCTGTTATCGGCGTTCTCGCCGCGGCTGAAAATATGATCTCCAGCAAGGCTTACCGCCCAGACGACATTTTGGCCGCTTTGAATGGAAAAACAATTGAAATTATCAGTACCGATGCTGAAGGGCGTTTAGTTCTTGCAGACGCGCTAACTTATTCTGAACGAAAATTCACTCCAAAAGCTATGATCGATATCGCTACCCTCACCGGCGCAGTAGCCGTAGCTCTTGGTGACAAAAGAGCTGGCTTATTATCAAACGACGACACCCTCGCGACCGCTCTTTTCGAATCAGGCGAACGGACCTTTGAGCGATTGTGGAGATTACCTTTGGACGAAGATTACTTTGAACAGATCAAAGGAACAGATTCTGATATTAAAAATTCCGGCGGGAAAAAAGCCGGAACGATCATTGGCGGAAAATTCTTACAGCAATTTGTTACTGGCGAAACACCCTGGGCGCACTTAGATATCGCCGGAATGATGATGGCGGAAAAGGACATGCCCTACTGCCCTAAAGGGGGCATGGGGTTTGGAGTCAGACTTCTGGTTGATTATTTGACAAATCTATAAAAAAACCAATAAAAAAGCTGGCAATTTAATTGCCAGCTTTTTTATTATTGCGATAAACCCATCCATCTTGGATACCAATATAAAAGAAGGTCAAAAGCTTCTTTACCATAAATGGATGAGGAGGCGTCTGACGTCAAGACCGAACCATCAAACCCCCGACTAAAAAACCCTTCAATATCATCGCGTTGGTTGATCGCGAGTAGCATAGCTTTATACACCATAGCCTGCCCTTCCGTGTCGATACCAAATTCCAACGCGGGGGAATCCACGAGCATACAATTAGTGGGATGGTTATTGGAGCAACCAAAAATAACTCCGGATGTAGATGGCGCGTTTAGTCCGATCAAGATCGCCTTACCCGTAGGAACTGAGGGAATAATGTCGTTTTGCATCATATAGAACGCGTTTAACGTCATATCTTCGAGCGTTGTGCCATCCTCAGTCGCGAGTCCAGCCGTCCAATCGATCAGAAACCCATCAAATTGTTCGGCAAAAGCAGGCATGCCAAATAACCCTTCGTTGGAGTAATTTACCACAAAGTAGATCTGCCCATTGTAAATACCGCGAACATTCCCGATCAAGGTTTGCCATCGATTCAGTAAGTCCGTGTTTTCTTCCTCGCCGAAATAGGGTACTAATGGCCAAAGTACCCGAGCATCAATGATCAAACCGCTGCTCTCAGATCGTTTTGCCAATTCCGCCGAGCTCAGTAAGAAATTGTTATATTGAGCAAATAAATGGTCGGTAAACTCAGGGGTGATTTCAAGGGTTCGCCATTGATCAGGTACCTGATCAGCGGCGACTAGTTTTGCCATGATCATTCCATTGATTCCGGCAGCTTTGGCATTTTGACCCCTCGAAATGCTCTCATTAAATCCTAGTAAGTTAGATGAGAGAGAACGGATCATAGAAGGATGATCGAGCCGAAAAGAATGGGTATACGGAAAAATGACCGTGTTTTGTTTTAGGTTAGCAGGGAGTCGAAGGTTGGGGACGGCAGAGTTACCAACCGAAAAGTTAGTGTTTTCACTCAGGTCTAAACCCATAATAAATTTACTATCTTTAGAGGAAACAACATCTGTTTGTTCAGGAATTTGAGGTGGACCGCTATAGGCCATCCACTCAGCGACTGAATTCTCGTAATATTTATTTTGGGAGGCAAAATCAATGGTTCTGGTTTGCCCATCAGAAACCATCGCTTCGATTCCTCTTTCGCAGGAATAATTGCGGCAAAATCGGAAATCTATGGCTGTGAGAACCGGAAGAGGCTGATATAGGTTGATCTGCCAAATTCCATCACCAATTCTTTGCATCGGTAGGGGAGAAGTCCAATCGTACGGATTTAGCTGGACAGTTATGATCTCGTTAGAAGGGCTAGACGGCGGGACAGTTACGCGAA